>CAXSEX010000200.1:0-8237 GCA_964236415.1 uncultured Acetobacteraceae bacterium
CTACCCGCACGGCGTCCCCCACCCGCAGACCCTGCGGGACGGCGACATGGTGCTGATCGACATCGGCGGCTTCGTCCATGGCTACCGTTCCGACATCACCCGGACCTACGTGTTCGGCGAACCCACCGCCCGGCAGCGCGAGATCTGGACCCTGGAGCAGCGCGCGCAGCAGGCCGCCTTCGACGCCGCCGTGCTCGGCGCCCCGTGCGAGGCGGTGGACCGCGGCGCCCGCGCTGTCATCGAGGCCGCCGGCTTCGGCCCCGGCTACAAGGTGCCGGGCTTGCCGCACCGCACCGGCCACGGCATCGGCATGGACGTGCACGAAGAAGCGTTCATGGTGGGCGGCAACAAGACGCCGCTCGTGCCCGGCATGTGCTTCTCCGCCGAGCCGACCATCTGCATCTACGGCGAGTTCGGCGTCCGGCTGGAGGACATCATCCATATGACCGAGGACGGCCCCCGCTGGTTCACCCAGCCCTGCCGTTCGGTCGATGACCCGTTCGGCTGCGAGGCCGGGTAGCGGGTGGACGCCGCCCTTCCCGCCGCCGCGGGCCGCCGCGCCGCGCCTGCCGGGGCCATGGCCGACCGGGCCGCGGGGTGGACGATGCGGGTGCTGTTGGCGGCAGGCGGCGCCCTGGTGTTCCTGCCGCTGCTGCTGACCGTGTTCCTCAGCGTGTTCGACGAAACCATCCTGGCCTTCCCGCCGCGCGGCTACACGCTGGCCTGGTATGGGCAAATCCTCGGCAAGTTCGCCGGGCCGATCTGGACCAGCACGGAGATCGCCCTGGCCGCGGCCGTTTGCGCCCTGCTGGCCGGCGTGCCGGCCGGGATCGGGCTGGCCCGCTACCGGTTCAGCGGACGGGGCGTCGTCAGCACCCTGCTGCTTTCGCCGCTCACCGTCCCCGGCGTCGCCCTGGGCCTCGGCATCTACGTCTTCGCCGTTTGGGTCGAGGAGAACACCGGCGCGCCGCTCAGCGGCTCCTTGCCGGTGCTGGTCGCCGCGCACGTGCTGATCACGACGCCATGGGTCGTCCGGCTGTGCCTCGCCGGCCTCGCCAACCACGACCGCGCGGCCGAGGAAGCCGCCGCCAGCCTCGGCGCCCGCCCCTGGACGGTGATCTGGCGTGTCACCCTGCCGGCAATGCGGCCCGGCATCGTCGCCGGCGCGTTGTTTGCATTCATCATCTCGTTCGAGAATCTGGAGATGACGATTTTCCTGGTCGGCCCCGGCACCAACACGATGGCGCTGGTCGGCGCGGCGCTGGTCGCGCTGGACCGCTTCGTGCGGCTCGCGCAGGTGCTGAGATGAGCGCCTCGCTCGCCCTGCGCGGCCTGACCCGCCGCTACGGCGCGCAGCTCGCCGTGGACGGCCTGACGCTCGACGTGGCGCCCGGCGAGCTGCTCGTGCTGCTCGGCCCGTCCGGCTGCGGCAAGACCACCACGCTGCGCATGGTGGCCGGCTTCGTGGAGCCGAGCGGCGGCGCCATCACGCTCGACGGCCAGGACATCACCCATCTGCCGCCCCACCGCCGCGAGATGGGCATCGTGTTCCAAAGCTATGCCCTGTTCCCGCACCTGAGCGTCGAGCGCAACGTGGCGTTCGGCCTTGAGATGCGCAACGTGCCCAAGGCCGCGCGAGCAACCCGCGTTGCCGAGATGCTGCAACTTGTGAAACTCGGACCCTACGCCGCTCGCCTGCCGCGGCAGCTTTCGGGCGGGCAGCAGCAGCGGGTGGCGATCGCCCGCGCGCTCGCCATCCATCCGCGCCTGCTGCTGCTGGACGAGCCGCTGTCCAACCTCGACGCCGCGCTGCGCCAGGAGGTCGCCCGCGAGATGCGGATCATGCAGCGGGACAGCGCGCTCACCACGGTCATGGTCACCCACGACCAGGACGAGGCGATGGCGATGGCCGACCGGCTCGTGGTCATGCGCGACGGTCGGGTGGAGCAGGTCGGCCGCCAGGAGGACCTTTACGAGCGCCCCGCCTCCCCCTTCGTCGCGGGCTTCATCGGCCACAGCAACCTGCTGCCCGGCACGCTGCGCGATGGCGGCGCCTTCGACATCGAGGGCGGGGAAGTCGCCCTTGCCGGCCGCTACGGCGTGCAGGGGCAGGCGACGCTTGCGGTGCGGCCGGAGCGGATCGGGCTGGCGCCGCCGGGCACGCACCCGCAGGAGCGGGCGGTCGGCCGCGTGGACCTCGCAACCTACCTGGGCGCGGCCGTGGAGCACGTGGTCCGTCTCGGCGCCGGCCTGCGCATGGTGGTGAGCGGCGCCTCCTCGGGCGCCGCCGCCGTGCCCCGGCTGCGGGTCGGGGAGGCCGTCGCCCTGTGCTGGCCGCCAGACAGCGAGCGCCTGTTCGACGGCGACGGCCGCCCGGCCCCACCCCGCAGCCTCCATCCCCACCCCACAGGCGAGAAAGTCGAGAACCATGCGTGACGCCAACACCGCCAAGCTGTCGCGCCGCCTGCTGCTGGCCGGGGCCGCCAGTTTGTCCGCTCCCGCCGTGATCGGCGCTCCCGCCCGCGCCGCCGGCAGCCAGGTCGTGCTCGGCACCTGGGGCGGCGACTACCGCCGGCTGCTGGACGAGAACGTGGAGCAGCCGTTCCTCGCCCGGCAGGGCATCGAGGTCGTGCCCGACATCGCCGACGAGCCGCCGCGGCTCGCGAAGCTGCAGGCGCAGCGCCGTCTGCCGCGCGGCGCGCTCGACGTGGCCTGCGTGCAGGCGGTGGTCGGCTACCAGCTTGCGGAGATGGGCCTGCTGGAGGAGCTGACGCCCGAGAAGGTGCCCAACCTCGTCCACCTGAACCCGAGGCTGCGCACCCCCACCTACGCGCCGCACATCTACAGCCCGCAGGTGATCGCATACAACCCGGAGCGGGTGCCGGACCCGCCCGCCACGCTCACCGACCTGCTCGCCCCCAGGTTCAAGGGCAAGATCGGCTTCCCCGACGGCAACTTCTTCTACGCGATGCTGGCCGCGTCCCTGGCCAGCTCCGGCGCCGCCAACGACATGGAGGCGGCCCGCGCGCTCATGCTCAAGCTGAACGAGAACGGGCTGCGGCTGTATCCTTCGACGGACGCCGCCGGGCCGCCCTACAAGACCGGCGAACTGGACGCGGGGCTGATGTGGCTTGCGCGGGTGAACATGTGGCAGAACGCCGGCATCCCGGTGAAGGCGTCGTTCCCCCGGGAGGGCTGCATCCTGTACGTCGCCGGCATGGTCGTGCCGAAGAACGCGCCCAACAAGGACGGCGCCTACAAGTACCTCAACGCCATGCTGGAGCCGGACGCCCAGCGCGGCTTCGCGAAGGACATGGGATACCTGCCGACGGTGGACAACGCGCCGTTGGGCGGCGTCACCGCCGGGCAGCTCGCGCTTCCGGACGACCTCAAGCTGGTCGTGCCCGACTACGCCTACACCACCAAGGTGTCGCCGGAAACGGCGGACTGGTGGAAGAAGACGATCCAGCACACTTAAGGCCAGCACAGTTGGGCCGGCACAGTTGAGTACGGGCCGCCGGAACGGGATGGCGGCGGCGAGCCTCCTCGCCCCGGCCAGCCTCGTCACCCTCCTGATGCTCGGCGCGCCGCTCGCCTTGATGGCGCGCTACAGCCTCAACCGCTACAGCCCGACCGAGCTGATGGTCGATGCCGTGACGCCGGAGAACTTCGTCCGCTTCTTCACCGACCCGTTCTACGGCAGCGTCATGCGCACCACGGTCGGCGTCGCCGTGTCGAGCACGGCGCTGTGCCTGCTGCTCGGCCTGCCGATGGCCTGGCGGATCGCCCGGATGCAAGGGCGCTGGAAGGGCGCGCTGATGCTCGCCACCGTGCTGCCGCTGTTCATCGGCAGCACGGTGCGCACGGTCGGCTGGATGATCGTGTTCGCCCGCGACGGCGTGATGGACCAGGTCGCCCGGCACGCCGCCGGCACCCGGCTCGACCTGATGTTCACCCCGGCCGCCGTCGTGATCGGCATCGTCTCCTTCAACCTCCCCTACCTGATCCTCACCGCCCAGAGCGTGTTCGAGGGCATCGACGCGCGGCTTGTGGAGGCCGCGCAAGGCCTCGGCGCCGCGCCCACGCGCGCCTTCTGGCGCGTGGCCTGGCCCTTGGCGCTCCCCGGCATCGGCGTCGCCGGCATCCTCTGCTTCATCCTGAGCATGAACGCCTACGCCACCCCGGTGCTGCTCGGCGGCCCCCGCTTCCACATGATGGCGCCGCTGCTCTACTGGGAGTTCGGCACCAACAACAACTGGCCGTTCGCGGCGGCGCTCGCCTTTGTCCTGATGGGCACTACGCTGTTGCTGACGCTCTCGGCCAACGTCCTCATTCCCCGACGCTACCGGGCTTGAGGGACACCGACATGGCATCCATGCTCACCGGACGCCGGATGCCGCCTTGGTGCGGCTGGCCGGCTTGCGGGCCGCGTCAGAACTCCTTCAGCGTGTCGCGCAGGGTGGCGCTCCCATACGCCGTGCGGGCCAGGCCGCGGCGCTGCAAGGCCGGCACCAGCCCTTCCGTGACCTCGTTGATGAAGCGGCGGCTGGTGCGTTGGAACGGCGTGCTGATCAGGAATCCGTCGCCGCCCACGCCGGCCATGATCTCCCCCATCCGCGCCGCCACCCGGTCCGGCGTGCCGACCAGCTCAAGCTCGGGCGGCAGGCCGCCGAACCGCTCCGCCGCCAGTTGCCGCAATGTCTTGCCGCTGCCCCACTGCGCGAACTTGTCGAGCGATCCCTGCTCGCCGTTGGTGGTGAGCGGCGGCAGCGGCTGGTCCAGGTCGAACTGCGAGAAGTCGATGTCGGTGACGGAGGCGACGCTCGCCAGCGCCATCTCGACGAACGCCGGGGAATGCGTGAGGCGGTCCCGCTTCGCCTGCGCTTCCTCATCCGTGTCGCCCAGCGTCGGGTAGATCAGGAACAGCACCTTGATGTCGTCGGGGTTGCGCCCGGCGGCCTCGGCGTGCCGCCGCACGTCGTCGCGGTAGCGCTTCATGCCGTCGATGCCGTTGGCGGTCGCGATGATGGAATCGGCGTTGCGGGCAGCGAAGGCCCGGCCGCGCGGGGAGCCGCCGGCCTGCACGAACACCGGGCGCCCCTGCGGCGACGGCACCGTGTTGAGCGGCCCGCGGCACTTGTAGAACCGGCCCTCGAAGTTGACCTCACGCACCTTCGCGTGGTCGGCATAGACGCCGTGGGCGCGGTCCATCACCACCGCGTCCTTGTCCCATGACCCGAACAGCTGGCAGACGAGGTCCACGTACTCGTCCGCCATCTCGTAGCGCAGCTCGCGCGGCGGCAGCTTGTCCAGGCCGAAGTTCTGCGCCGCCGCGTCCTCCCCGCTGGTGACGATGTTCCAGCCGAAGCGCCCGCCGGCGATGTGGTCCAGCGTGGTGCACAGCCGCGCCAGCAGGAACGGCGGGTAGGCCATGGTGGACATGGTGGCGACCACGCCGAGCCGCCGGGTCGCGGCGCCGATCAGGGCGACGAGCGGCATCGGGTCGTGCTTCGGCACCATCAGCGCGTGCTTCAGCGCGGCTTCCGTGGAATGGCCGTAGGCTTCGGGCACCATGACGGTGTCCTCCAGCATGATGTAGTCGAAGCAGGCCCGCTCCAGCGCGAGCGCCATGTCGACGTAGAACCGCCCGTCCCACGGCGTCCCGCCGGCGGTGAAGTCGCTGTCCCAGTCGCCCGCCGTGAAGTTCATGAACCAGGCGAGGTGGAAGGGCTTGGGCGGCATGGCGCTGTCTCCCGTTGATGGCGCATCCCAAGGGCCTGCACGATCCAGGCCATTACCCGCGTTTGCCCAATCCGCAGGCCAAACGCGGCGAGGCAGCGCGAAACTGCATGCGCCACGCCGCACGCGGCTATAATTCAGGCAAATTCCACGAATGCTCAGACGTCTTGAGACTGTTGATGGCTGGCACGGACGTTGCAGCGCAGCGCGACGCGGCAATTTCCCAAGGAGCACGGCCATGCCCCGTCCCGTTTCGCCCGCGTCGCTGACCCGCCGCACCGCGCTGGCCCTCGGCGCAGCCGCCCTTGTCCCTGGCGAAGCCCATGCTGCCGACGCGGCCACCATCCGCGTGGCCTACCCGGCGCCCGTCGCCACCCTTGATCCCGCCAAGTTCCGCACCGGCGGCCTCGAATACAACTACGCGCTCTGCGTGTTCAACCGGCTCACCCAGCAGGACGCGCAGCCCCGGGTGCTGCCGGACCTGGCGACGAGCTGGGAATCCACCCCGGACCTCAAAAGCTGGACGTTCTACCTGCGCCCGGGCGTGACGTGGCACGACGGCAAGCCGTTCACCGCGGATGATGTCGTGTTCACCTACGGGCGGCTGAAAGACAAGGAGGTCGGCTCGGTGCTGCGGGCCAACCTGGAGATGGTCGCGGGCATCGAGGCGGTGGACCCGCAGACCGTCCGCTTCACCCTGTCGATCCCCTATGCCGACATGCCCGCGGTCGCGGCCGGCTACCAGGCGATGATCGTGAGCCGGGCGGCGATGGAAACGCTGACCACCAAGCCGGTCGGCACCGGGCCGTTCAAGTTCGTCGAGTACCGCCCCGGCGACCAGATGACCCTGGAAAAGAACCCCGGCTACTTCCTGCCCGGTGTGCCGAAGGTCGGCCGCGCGGTGCTGCGCGTCATCCCGGAAGCGACCACCGCGGTCGCCGGGCTGGACAGCGGCGCCATCGACATCGTGTATGACCTGCCGCCGGAGCAGGCCGACCGGCTGAAGCGCAGCACGGTCGCGACGGTGATGGAGGTGGCGACCGGCTCCTGGCAGGGCATCGTCATGCACAACGGGATGAAGCCGTTCGACGACCCGCGCGTGCGCCGGGCGTTCATCAAGCTGGTGGACAAGACGGCGATGACGGACATCGCGACCTTCGGCCACGGCACGCCCACGGTGACGCCGCTGCCGCCCACCCACCCGTTCTTCCGGAAGGACCTCAGCCTCGGCCCGGACATCGCCGGGGCGAAGAAGCTGCTGGCGGAGGCCGGACTGGGCGCCGGGTTCCCAATTGAAATGTATATTCCGTCCGCCGACCCGCCGATGGAGCGGCTGGCGACGGCATTCCGCGACGCGGCCAAGCAGGCCGGCATCGCCGTGTCGCTCCGGGTGACGCCGCAGGACAAGTTCTATGCCGAGATGGAGGGCAAGGTGCCCCTCAACGTGGACAACTTCTTCGGCCGCACCACGCCGGACCTGATCCTGTATCCCTGGTATCACAGCAGCGGATCGTGGAACAACACGCTCTGGCACTACAGCAACCCCGAGGTGGACAAGCTGCTGGACGCCGCCCGGATCACCACGGACACCGCCGAGCAGGCCAAGCTGTACGGGCGTTTCCAGGAGATCATCGCCGAGGACGGCCCGGGCTGCGTCGTTTACGTGAAGAACTTCGCCTGCGGGGTCAGCAAGAAGGTCGGCGGCTTCTCGCCCTCGCCGCTGTTCCTGGTGGACATCAGCAACGCGACCATCGCGGCGTAACACGGCGCATGGCGCGCTACGCCTTGCAACGGCTGGGGGCGGTGGTCCTCGTGCTGGCGGTCATGTCGGTGCTGGTGTTCCTCGCCACCCACGCCCTGCCGTCCAACACGGCGCAACTGATCCTGGGGCAATACTCCACGCCGGAAACCCAGGCGGCGCTGGAGCACAAGCTGGGCCTCGACCTGCCCTTGCCGGTGCAATACTGGCACTGGGCGCGCGGCGTGCTGCACGGCGACCTCGGCCAGTCCCTGGTCATGGAGCGGCCGGTCGGGCCGCTGCTGTGGGACGCGCTGGCCCGGTCGGCGGTGCTGACGCTCGCGGCCATGGCGGTGGTGTCCACCCTCGGCCCGGCGCTCGGCGTGATCGCCGCGGTGAAGCAGGGGCGCTGGCCGGACCATGCCGCCACCGTGTTCACGTATCTCGGCATCTCGGTGCCGGAGTTCTACTGGGGATTGGTGCTGATCCTGGTGTTCGGCAGCACCCTCCATTGGCTGCCGACCTCCGGCGCCGCAGACCTTTCGGACGGGATCGGCCCCTTCTTGGCCCACCTGGTGCTGCCGGTCGTCACCCTCACGCTGACCCTGCTCGCCCATGTGTCCCGCCTCACGCGGTCCAGCATGATCGAGGCGCTCGACAGCGCCTACGTCAAGGTCGCCCGCGCCCGCGGCCTGCCGGAGCGGGTGGTGATCGTGCGGCACGCGCTGCGCAACGCCCTGCTGCCCACCATCACCGTGCT
>CAXSEX010000201.1:0-8235 GCA_964236415.1 uncultured Acetobacteraceae bacterium
CTACTCAGCCGCCCGCTGCAGCGGCTCCGTTTCCCGATCCGCCTCGACCTGCTCCAGCTTCGCCTCGTGCGGCAGCGACAGCGCGACCAGCATGGCGAGGAACACCGTGGCCGACACGGCCAGCAGACCCACCGTGTAAGACCCGGTGGCGTCCTTCATCTTGCCCATCACGAACGGCCCGGCAAACCCCGACAGGTTGCCGATGGAGTTGATGATGGCGATGCCGCCCGCCGCCGCCGTCCCGCTCAGGAACGCGGTCGGCAGCGTCCAGAACACCGGCAGCACCGCGAACACGCCGAATCCCGCGACCGAGAAGGCGATCATCTTGCCCGTGGGATCGTCGATCAGCGTGGAGGCCACGATGCCGGCGCCCGCCACCAGCGCGGCCAGGGCCGTATGCTCCCGCCGTTCCCCCGTGCGGTCCGAGTGCCGGCCCCAGTACACCATGCCCAGGGTGCCCGCCACGTAGGGGATGGCCGAGACCACCCCGGTCCAGCCGAAGCTCAGGCCGAAGTCCCGCACGATCTGCGGCAGGAAGAAGCCCAGGCTGTAGTTGGACGCCACCGCGCCGAAGTACACGAAGGACAGCAGCAGCACCCGCGTGTTGCCCAGGGCTTCCAGCACCGAGAAGTGCTTGGCCGCGACCCGCTGGCGGTGCTCGTCTTCGAGCCGCCGGGCCAGCCAGGCGCGCCCCTCCGGCGGCAGCCATTTCGCGTCGGCGGGGCGGTCGGTCAGGTAGAAGAACACGACGACGGCCAGGACCAGCGCCGGCACCGCCTCGATGATGAACAGCCATTGCCACCCGGCCAGGCCTGACAAGCCCTCAAGGTTGAGTAGCTGGCCGGAGATCGGCGAGCCGATGACGCTGCTGAGCGGGATCGCCGCCATGAAATAGCCGATGATGCGCCCACGATAGGCGGCGGGGAACCAAAGCGTCAGGTAGAAGATGATGCCCGGGAAAAACCCGGCCTCCGCGATGCCCAGCAGGACCCGGATCACGTAGAACACCGTCGTCGTCGATTGCCCGGTCGCCGCCGAGATCTGCGGGATGAACGCGGTGCACGCGGACAGCAGGCCCCAGGAGAACATGATGCGCGCGATCCACTTCCGGGCGCCGAACCGCTCCAGGAACAGGTTGGACGGCACCTCGAACAGGAAGTAGCTGAGGAAGAAGATGCCGGCGCCGATCCCAAAGGCTTGCGACGTCAGCCCGAGGTCCTTGTTCATCGTCAGCGCCGCGAAGCCGACGTTCACCCGGTCCAGGTATGCCACGAAGTAGCAGATGATCAGGAACGGCACGAGGCGTTTGGTCACGCGCGCCACTGTGCGGGTTTCAAGGTCCATGGCGATTTCCCCCATATGGCCCGCGCCTGGCAGGCTTCGCGTTGAGGGACAGGCAAGCCCTGTCCCGGCCCGCACCGTCCGGTTTCAGAGGACAGTTTGCAAGCCGGATCCTTGGAACCAGGCGACTATTTCATCGGGTCATGGCCCCAGTTCATCAAGGATTTACGCCAGCGCGAGTCCTCGATGTCGCCCGCCGGGCGCTGCGCCATGTGGCGGTGCACGTAGCTGACGACCTTGCGCATGTCGGCGTAGTCGCCCTCCGTCAGCTTGGCGGCGGGCGTTTCCTTCAACTCCAGGATGCGTCCGCCCATATGGTGTCCGACCGACTCAGCGCGGCCCGGCTCCGTGACGCGCTCGCCCCCGGGCGTCATGCCGACCGACCTGCTCTCGTCGGTTTCCAGCCAGCGCCGGAGCGCCGCCGGGGTCATGTTCACGGCCTCGCGGAACTCGCGCTGTGTTTCCTGGGGATCGTGCGCGCCGGTCATGCGCGGTGGCTCAGGGCTTGTACCAATTCGGCCTTCTTCATCCGGGAGCGCCCGGCAACCTTGTGCTGGGCGGCGCGCTTCAGCAGCTCGGCGCGCGGCAGTTCGGCCAAGCGGGCGTCGGCCGCTTTCGCGGCGACATCGGGCGGCTGGGCGGAAAACTGCTTGCCCTTCGCCGTGTCGGCCCGCTTCTTCGCGGTGGTCCGGGCATACTCCTTGTCGGACAGCGCTTCGCGGGCGCGCTTCGGCAAGTAGCGTTCGCCGGTCGCCTTGCTGGCTTCGCCGGACTTGGTGCCCCATTCCTCCCGCGTCCACTGCGCCAGGTGGTTCTCGGCGGTTTTGCGCCCCTTGTAGCCGCCGCCTTCCGCCTTGTAGCGCTGAACCGCCAGTTGCGCCTTGCGGGCGGACCATTCCCCGGGGTCGCCGCCCTTGTCGCCCGCCGTGACCTCGTGCTTCACACGCTCCCAAAGAACCGGGTCGGACCGTTCTGCCGAGCTTGCCATGTGCCTCTCCTCCGCCCGGCAACGTGCAAGCGCCCGGTCGGGTTGCGCGGCGATGCGTCGTGGCATGTGCCGGGCAAGCAGGGTGCCGCGAACGCTGCCCGCCCCTGCACTCTGCCGCTTACGACGCAGCTAAGCGAAAGCTCCGTCATATCTATAGGAAGACAAGCTTGATCCTATGTTTCGGGGATGCAAGGGGAGACAGTTGCAGCAACGGCTACGCGGTGAGCGTGTTGCGCGCCGTCTGGGCAATGAGCACCTGGGCCCGCTCCGTTGGGTCGAAGAGCGGGTCGATGAACAGCGACCCGTGCTCGACTTGGGGGTCCTGCCCGTTGATCGCCGGGTTGTAAACCGGCGTCGAGCCGGTGTCAGGCAGGCTCGACAGCACCGGCTCCGTGGTGTTGGCAAAGCCGTAGTCGGCCGGCTTGGCGGCGATGTCGTTGAACAGCGCGTGGAGGTCCAGCGTTTTCACGTCCAGGCCCGTCTGGCTTTGGAACGCGCCCAGCCCGGCCGCAAGCTGGGTGTTGAAGTCGTCCACGACGCCCTGGACCCCAGCCACCGTCGCTCCGCTGGCTTGGAACTCCGCCGACGAGATGATGGGCGCGAGCGTGACATTGGGCGAGTTGGAAACCAGGAAGTGCTTGGCCCCGAGGTCAGCCAGTTGCCCCAGTACCGAGATGATCGCGTCCACGCTGTCCGTGATGACCTGCTCCGACGACGCGGCGCCCGCCAGCGACAAGGCGCCTGCCAGGAAGATGTCGTTGCCGCCAAAGGTGACGGAAACCAAGTCGCTAGACGAGAAGGTGCCGTCCTGCTGCTCGAACTGCTGCACCTGCCCCGCGAAGGTGTCCAGCGGCGTCAAGCCTCCGGTCGGGTTGACCGGGTTGTAGGCCTCGCCCAACGTGCCCGCGGTCCCACCCTCGTAGGCGAAGTTCTCCTGCTGCGACGGCTGGGTCAGCCCGAGGCTCCAGGCGAGGTTGGTGGTCCACTTGGGACCGTCCGAGAAGTCGCCGGTGGGGGAGTAAGGAGCCGTCAGGTAGCTCGGCGCCTGGCCGAGCGCCTCCTCCACAGCGGCGGCGTTGCCGTTGTCGGAAAGCAGGTCGCCGAACACGACCAGCTTGGAAGGGGTGTATTCGCCCGCCCCGGCCGGCAGCGCCCAGCCATGCGCAGCCTGACCCGCGCCTTGCATCCAAGATGCTGGGCTGTGGCTTGCAGCGGCCGCGCCGCTGCTGGTCATGTCCTCGTAGCCGCCATTGTTCACCATGTCGTCGAAATGCATATCTGTGCTCGGCCAAGCACAGGAGCCGTCGCTGGTCAGTGCATGGTTCGTGATCATCGCGTCCTCATTTGGATTTACGGATGCCATGAGTATCTCCTTTGGATCAGCAGGCTTTAAATGGCTCGGACGTATTTGGGGTATCAGGAAATAGCGGTAATCAGGCTTGTGGGCGGCGAGACTGCCTCGCAGAAAACGTCCGGCGCCATGCCCATCCGGGGTCGCGGCGCCAGGGTGTCCCTCGACAGCGTGCATCCAAGGGGTGTTGGCGCGTCGAGGCCGCCGGGCCGCGTGACGGGAGCGGCCCGGCTGCGGCGCGGAGACGCTGATCAGCACGCCAGGACCCCAGCCAACCCAAGCTCAACCGCAATGGGAGCGCCGCGATGAACAGGCCGCCATCAACCGGCGGCGTGCCGCCCGGCGCGGCCGGCACGCCGCCGCGCGTGCGTTCGGTCATTGAGGAGGGATTGCCGATCCTCACGGTCGCGCGCGGACGGCATGGCTCCGGTCGCCGCGAGGTCGGCGGCGGGCTGCACGTCCCGATCATCGTGGCTTTGTCGGCGGCCTACCGCGTTGAACGGCAGACGCAGGCCGGCGTGCTCCGCAAGTCGCCGGTTGTCGGCGCGGTGACCGTCGCCGACCCGGCAGAGCGGACGGTCTTCACCGTCGATGGCGAGGCGGACGTGCTGCAGCTCTCCGTTTCCATGCGCCTGATCGAAGAAGCGGCTGACGCGCGGGTCCGGTCCGTGCGCCCGCTGTTCAACGAGCATGATCCCGGCATCGAGCGGAGCGCCATGGGTGCGCTGGTCGCGTTGAAGGACGGCGACAGCCATTCCGACCTGCTGCTCCACTCCATCGGCTACCGGCTTGCGGACATTCTTGGGCAACCAGGAGCCGGGGCATTGAACGGCCCGCCCCGGCGCGGCGGCATCACCGGCCCGGCGCTGCAACGCATCCGCGACCTCGTCCAGGCCCGGCTCGACGAACCGGCGCCGGCATCGCCGACGCTGGACGAGCTGGCCCAGGCAGCGGGCGTCAGCAAGCACCACTTCATCAAGGCGTTTCGCGAGGCGGTCGGGGAGACGCCGTATGCCTGGGTCATGCGGCAACGGATCGAGCGGGCACGCGCCCTGCTGGCGCAGCCAAGCGAGACCGTGGGCGATGTCGCGTTCCAGACCGGCTTCAGCTCGGCCGCTCATTTCGTTGCGGCGTTCCGGCAACGGTCGGGGATAACCCCAGGCGTTTTCAAGGACGCCGTCTTGGGTTAGGCAGCGCGGGCAGATTTTCGGCCATCTTCCCCATTACGGACACCTCGGCCAAGCTCCTGCGGGAGCGGGGTCGCCCCGCGATGGCGCCCGCGTGCCGCGGAGGCCGGTCCCCGGCCTCGCCCGGCAGCGTCGGCAACCCGCCGGGGTCCTCCTCGGCGATCAGGCTTCGCCGCCTCGAATACGGGAGCCGCTGCCGAGGCGACGGCCAACAGATCGAACATGCCGGCCGCCTGTGCGCCCTGGCCGGAGCAGGGGATTGCGGTCCCTGTCAAGGAAGGGAGTTCAGCTCATCGAGGAACACGGTGCAGGCCAGCAGGTCGGCGCAGCCGCCGGGGCTGAGGCGGCGGGCAACGAACCCCTGGTGCACGGCCACGGCCTGCCCCCGCCATGAGGCTTGCCCAACGCCGCCAGCCGCGAGGAAGCGGAACGCCGCGCGACGGGCGTAGTCCAGGCCCTCGGCGCCGCCGCGGTGGAGCAGGTTGGTGTCCTCCACCGAAGCCAGCAAAGCGAAGAAGGCCTGCACGCGGGCGGCCTCCGCGTCGCCGGGCGCAAGCAGGCGGCCAAGCCGCAGCGCGGGCAGCCCGACCCCGAGGACGTGCGGGAACCCGGCTGCCGCCTGCGCCCGCGCGCCGCCCGCGCCGAAGCGGAGCAGGGCCGCCGTGCCGTGGCTGTGCAGAGGAATGGGGCCGCGCACGATGGCGCCTCCCCAGCGTTGGCGCACGGTCGCGCCCAGCATCGACGGGACGGACCCGCGGTCCCCGCCACCGGCGTCCGGCCCAGCCCAGGCCGCACCGGCCGCTGCGCACAGCAGCCCCAGGCCGAAGATGGCGCCGCGATGGGTGTTGACGCCCCCCGTCGCAGCCAGCATCGCCCGCTCCGCTTCCAGGCCGATCCTGCGCAACTCGGCCATTCCCGCGCCCGCCGCGCCAGCAGCGGCCAGGTCGGCATAGAACGGCCGGATCGCCGCGGCGCTGGACCTGAACGTGCCGGCGTCCATGTCCGTGTGGCTGCCCGCATCGACGTGGCTGACGAGGCCGGGCTTGGGCCAGGTTTCCAGTTCGGCCAGCAAGGCAGCCGTGGCCGCGTCCGCGACCCGCGCGCCAAGGTCCACGCCAGGCCGGCGCGTTGCGTGCCGGGGTGCCGCGGCCATCGTGCCGGGACCCGCGTGCCGAGCAGCGCCGCCTTGGGCCGCATGTCCACGCCGTCCATCGTCTTGGCCAGCACCGTGGCCGCGGAACCGTCCGCGTGGGCCAATTCGCGCCAGTTGACGCCGGCCCCACGACGCGACGTAGGCGTGAATCGCGCCGAGCTGCACCTTGCCGAAGTTCAGCACGCCGGCCACCGCCCCGCCCTGGGTCCCGGAGCAGGAACAGTTCAGCTTGGTCGCGCCCCCCTTCCCGAACGGGCCGAGGTGCCCGGGCAGCACGATGCCGGACTGGACGGCGTGCGGGTCGTGCGCCTGTTTGGGATCGGCCTCCGCCCGCGCGCCCACCAGACAGTCCGCCTGCTTCTGGCTGTCGCCTTCCATGCACAGCCGGCCGCCGGGGCGGATGCCCGCACTCAGCAGGGTCGTCGCGTCGTCGGGCTTGACCATCTTTCCGCGCGCGGACCGGCTGCCCGCTTCGAGGCGCTCGTCGCGGGCATTCTTCTGGTGCCAGTCCTCCTGGTGCGAGTCGGTTGCGGCAACCCCCTGCTGGTTGGTGTCCATCCCTTGATTCCTGCTGGCTGTTGGCCGGATCGGCACGTCAGGAGCATCAGGGATGCTCCCATTCCCGTCATGGGACAGACCGCCGCGGAAGCATCAGGGCACTCACCGCGGCGCTCTCAATCAATGTGGTCCCAACCGCGCCGGACAAGATGCCAAGCCGGCGGCGCCACGGCGAAAAGCCGCGCCAGCCCTGCCATGGACACCTGCGACCTGCCCCATGAGGGTCAGCGGCTTGGCCGCGCAGCCTTAGCCCGCTCCCCACCTCGGCCGCGGCGGGAGCCTTGACCATCCGGTCGGCAACCGTCCCGCTCCTTGCCGGTTCACTCAATGCCCCGAGGGCGCGGCAAGGCGGCCTGGAACGTCGTCCCTGACATGCAGCACCGCCTTGCCGACGAAGGCCCGGTCGCGCAGTTGCTGCGCCACGGAGGCAATGTTGATCCAGGACGTCTCGCCCTCGACGTGGGGCCGAAGGCGATGGTGCTGGACAAGCGCAACGAGCCGCTCCAACCCGTCAGGCTCGCCCCGCACCGCCGCGAACAGGTCGAAGCCGCCAGCCGCCCCATAGGCGACGCGCACGCCACCTGGCCGGAGCAGGCTTGCGCGGGCCAGGGCAGGATCGCCGGTGCCATCGACGATGAGATGGAAGGGCCTCGAACCCAAGGCAGCCGGGTCGGTTCCGACGATGATCCGGTCGGCGCCGTAATCCTCCACCAGCGCGTCATGCAGCGCGTTGCGGATCAACGCGACCGTGTAAGCGCCGGACAGGTGGGCGATCTGCAGCGCGAACAGGCCGACGCCGCCGGTTGCCCCGGCCACCAGCACGGGCCGGCCGACCAGGGAGCCGCCGCGGCCGACCACGTGCAACGCCGTCAGCCCGGCGGTGGGAAGCGTCGAGGCCTGCGCAAACGACACCGCGTCCGGCAACGTCGCCAGGGCGCCCGCCGGGACGCAGACGAACCCTGCCCATGCTTCCCTGGGCACCAGGGCGACCACGCGCGTGCCGGCGACGGGGCCGGACCCGTCTGCCGCCGCGCGCTCGACCAAGCCAGACACGTCGCGTCCGGGCCGCGCCCCGTTGACACCCCCGACGCCTGCAAGCTGCTCCAGGTCCCATCGGTTCAGCGACGTCGCGACGACGCGCACCAGGGCCTCGTTCGGGCGCGCCTCCGGTTTGTCCACGCGGCGGATCGCAAGCGCGCCGGGCACGGAGTGGTCCACGATCACGGCCTGCATTTGGGAGGTGGGAGCGCTGCTGCCCATGCCGTCGCGTCCTCAAGTTGCCGCCCACCCCTGCTGAGCCAGGAAGGCACATCGCAGGATTGGCTTGCGGCAGTGCGCGCATCTTTCGAAAAACAAGTGCGATGTTCGCAAAATCGGCGTCCCGGCAAAGAAGCCGCCGATGTCCCGGGCATGCGGAGGCAAGCGATGCCAATCCCTTGAGCGGCGCCTCACAGCATGGTGAGTGCCTTTACAGCGCGTAATCTGGCGTGACCGCATGAACGTGATTGGTATTCCAGCAAGAATTCGACAAACTTGTCATTGAGCCAGGCGCGCCCTGCCTTTTTTCTGATAAGTGCGATCCGTAACGGGGGTGCTGGACATGCAGGGCTGTTCAACGCTGTCGTCTTGCCGTCACTGAGTCCGCTCTGCAACACCT
>CAXSEX010000202.1:0-8204 GCA_964236415.1 uncultured Acetobacteraceae bacterium
GCTTCGACCAGTTGCTCGCCCTCGGCATCGTGTAATCAGAACTGAATGGCCCTGGACAACCTATACCCTTGTCACTGCATCTAATCAGGCACAGCTTGGGAAATGCAAGTTGCAGTTGTATAAATGTGGAATCTCCAATAGCGATAATAATACTACCTGTCTAATTGCCATGAGCTACCAAGCTCAGCCATATGAACATCAATATGTAGACTACACAATTGAATCTAGCGATAGCATCGGAGTAGCAAGATTCATAGATAACCTAAATGACCATCACAACGTGAATGGTGCTTACTTCGTTAATGGAAGAGGCGAACATCAACAAAAAGCCAATCTGGAGGAAGACGTTCCAGTTTGGCTCACTCTTGAATTTCAAGGTCCATTTAATGATGTGACTTCAGGCCGCATTGTCTTCCGAGATGGCACGGCAATATTACACGTTCAAGCAATATCGAAACAGGAATAATCACCTTCAATATCATTGCTCAGAGCAGCAACCTAACTCTGCCACTCCATCTTAGCCAGCAGGTGGCTGCTCAAGCGGCCACTGCCTCCGCCAGATCCTCATGAAACCGGTTGCCCGCCGTGGTCGCCTGGATGTGCCCGGCGCGGATCACCCAATCGCCGAACCGCTCCCCGGCTTCCCGCCCCGCCGCGTACTCGTGCAGCAGCGGCGTGAGCGCGTCCAGGATCGCCGTCTCATCCACGTCCCGGCGATACAGCTTGTTCAGCCGCGTGCCGTCCGGCGCCGCGCCGAGGTACAGGTTGTAGCGCCCCGGCCCCCGCCCGACCATGGCGATCTCCGCCAGGTACGGCCGCGCGCAGCCGTTTGTGCAGCCAGTTATGCGCAGCACGATGGGCTGGTCGCGCTGCCCAGCGGCGTCCATCACCGCGTCGAGCTTGGTGATCAGGCCCGGCAAGTAACGCTCGCTTTCCGCCAGCGCCAGCCCGCAGGTCGGCAGCGCCACGCAGGCCATGGACGCCTGCCGCAGCGCCGACACGCCTTCCTCCAGCCCGTATTGCAGCAGCAGCGCCTCGATACCCGCCTTATCCTCCGGCGCGATGCCGGCGACGATCAGGTTCTGGTTCGCGGTCATCACGAACTCGCCCCGGTGCACGTTGGCGATGGCCCGCAGGCCCGACAGCAGGCGGCGGTCCGACAGGTCGTGCACCCGGCCGTTCTCGACGAACAGGCAGTGCTGCCACGTCTGATCCGGCGACTGCGACCAACCCGGGCGGTCCCCGGTGCCGGTGAACGCAGCGCCGTGGGCGGGCGCCAGCTTGTAGCCCAGGTGCTGCTCGACCTCCGCTTGGAAGGCGTCCACGCCCATGCGCTCGACCGTGTACTTCAGCCGGGCGTGCTTGCGGACGCTGCGGTCGCCGTTGTCGCGCTGCACGCGGATCACCGCGTCAGCCACCGCCACCGCCTGGTCGGGCGTGCAGAAGCCGATCACGTCACCCGTGCGCGGGAAGGTGTCGGTTTCGCCGTGGGTCATGCCCATGCCGCCGCCCACCGACACGTCGTAGCCGATCACCGAACCGTTCCGCTCGATGCTGATGAAGCCCAGGTCGTGCGCGAACACGTCCACGTCGTTCTGCGGCGGCACGGCGATGGCGATCTTGAACTTCCGCGGCAGGTAGGTGGGGCCGTAAAGCGGCTCCTCCTCCGGCTCGCCGCCCGCGACCCGCTCCTCGCCGAGCCACAGCTCGTGCCAGGCGCGGGTTTTCGGCAGCAGGTCATCGCTGAGCCGCTTGGCCAGCGCCAGCGCCTCCGCATGCGCCGGGCTGGCGTGCGGGTTGGAGGTGCAGAGGACGTTGCGGTTCACGTCGCCGCAGGCCGCGATGGTGTCGAGCAGCGCGTCGTTCACCGCGGACAGCGCGGGACGCAGGTTGCCCTTGATGATGCCGTGGTACTGGATCGTCTGCCGGGTGGTGAGGCGGATGGTGCCGTTGGCCCGCTCCCGCGCGATCTCGCTCAGCTGCAGCCATTGCGCGGGGCTGACGCGCCCGCCGGGAATGCGGAGCCGCGCCATGAAGCTGACCGCCGGCTCCATGCGCTTGCGCCCGCGCTCCGCCCGCAGGTCGCGGTCGTCCTGCTGGTAGAAGCCGTGGAATTTCGTCAGCTGCGTGTCGTCTTCCGCCAGCGCCCCGGTGACGACGTTGCCCATTCCCTCGGCGATGGTGCCGCGCAGCGCACGGCTGCGGGCCTTGATGCCCTCGTTCTTTGAAGGAGCGGGGTTCTTGGACGGCGGCGGCAAATTGGTGTCGGGCATGAACAGCCTCCGTTAATAAACATCGAGCAGGTAGCGGCCCTGCTTCTTCATGGCGGCCAGGCGGTCCTCGGCGGCGTCCGCCGCAATGCTGGACCCGTCGGCAATGATGTCGCGCAGCGTCGTATGGACATCGCGCGCCATGCGGACCTGATCGCCGCAAACGTACAGCGTGGCCCCATCCTCGATGGAGGCATAAAGGTCCCGCCGCGCTTCCCACATGCGGTTCTGCACATAGACCTTGGCGTCCTGGTCGCGGGAGAACGCCACGTCGATCCGGCCCAGCACGCCGCGCTCGACCAGGTCCTGCCATTCAAGCTGGTACAGGAAGTCGTGCGTGTAATGCTGGTCGCCGAAGAACAGCCAGCTCCTGCCCCCATTCTGCGTCGTGATGCCGGCGGCGTCGCGCTCCTGCATGAAGGCGCGGAACGGCGCGACCCCGGTGCCCGACCCGATCATGACGATGGGCGTCGCCGGGTCGGCGGGCAGGCGGAAATGCGGGTTCGCCTTGACGTGGACGCCGAGATGGTCGCCTACCCGGCGCCGGTCCGCGACATGGGTGGAGGCGACGCCTGCGCGGTCCCGCCCGTGTGCCTGGTAACGCACTGCGCCCACCAGCAGGTGCGCTTCCTCGCCTACCATGGCCTGGCTGGACGCCACGGAATACAGCCGCGGCGGCAAGGGGCGCAGCAGCCCGGTAAGCTGCGCGGGCGTCAGCTTGTTCGGGAAGGCGGTCAGCAGATCGACCACGTGGCGCCCGGGCAGGAACTCGGCAAGCCGCTCCGGGTCGCCCGCCAGGTCCTTGATGCTCGGGTCGCCGGTGAGTTCGGCGAAGCTGCGCACCACATGCCCCGAAAGCGTCGTCACGTCGTGCTTGGACACCAGCGCCGCGTGCAGCGCCACGTCGCCGCCGGCCAGCCCGGCAGCATCCAGCACTGCCTCGACCACCGCCGGGTCGTTCTCCGGCGCCACGCCGATGGCGTCGCCGGGCAGGTAGGTCAGCCCCGACCCGGCAAGCGACAGCTCGACATGGAAGGTCTGCTTGGCCGAGCGGCTGGAGTTGAGGTTCACCAAGTCGGTGATCTCGGCCTGGAACGGATTGGATTTGGTGTACTCGCGCGCTTCGCCACCCACGCCGCCGAAGTCGACGTGGATGACGCTCGGGGCCGGCTCGGTCTCCGCGCCGCGCAGGGCCGGCAGGGTGGTGCCGAGCCAGGCGGCGGCGGGCGCGTCGTAATCGAGGTCGCATTCCAGCAAGGGCGCCGCGCGATGGCCTCCCAGGGCAGCCAGGCGCTCGTCGATGGCGTGGCCGGTCGCACAGAACTGCGCGTAGGCGCGGTCGCCCAGCGCCAGCACGGCGAAGTTCAACTTGTCCATGCGCGGCGCGGCGTCAGCCATCAGCGCGACCATGAAGTCGGTGGCGCGGGCCGGCGCCTCGCCCTCGCCCCAGGTGGCGGCGATCACCAGCAGCCGCTCGGTCCGGGCGAGGTCCGAGGGTGTCGCCTCGGCGGCGTCCAGCACGCGGGGCGCGAAGCCCAGGCGCGCAGCGTCCTTGCCGGCCTTGCGGGCCAGGGCTTCGGAGTTGCCGGACTCGGTCGCGAACAGGACCGTCAGCGCCGGGCGCGCAACCGGGGCGGCGACGGGCGCCGCGGCCGGGGCACTGGCGGCCTCGTAGCCCGCCAGGAACCCGGCCAGCCAACTGCGCTGGGTGGGGCTGGTGTGCTCGATGACGCGGTTCAGCGCGGCGATGGCGTCCGGCGGGAACGGCGCGTTGGTCGGCAGGCGTGCGGGGGAGGTCATAGCCAGCCACTCCAATCGGCGGTCCATACGAAGGCAAAGGTCAGCACGGCGATGCCAGCCATGCCGCCGGTCGCGACGGCGAGCGGGCGCCAGCCGAGCGCCTGGAGCTTGCGGAGGTCGGTGGAAAGCCCGACGCCTGCGAAGGTGAGCAGAAACGCCCAGCGCGACAACGCGGCGAGATTGGCCGCGTCCGCCTTGCTGAACGCCCCGAACGTCGCCAGCAGCGAGATCGCCAGGAAGCCGAGGACGAACTTGGGGAACTTGGCCCACAGGAACGCCGCCTTGTTGCCGACCCGCACGCCCTCGCCGCGCGCCGCCCAGTGCAGCGCGTAGCCCAGCACCACGAAGCCGATGGCGGCGTTGCGCGTGGTCTTGGCCAGCACGGCGTAGCGCGCGGCCTCCTCGGACACCATGGCGCCGGCTGCGGTCGCTTCCGCCGTGTTGTCGATGGCAAGGCCGGCCCACAGGCCGTAGGCGTGGTCGCTCATGCCTGCCAGGTGGCCCACGACGGGGAACAGCACAAGGCTGAGCGCGCCGAGCAGCAGGATGGCGGCGATGGCGAGGGACACGTCCTCGTCGTCCGCCCGGATGGCGCCGCGGGCGGCGATGATGGCCGACACGCCGCAGATGGAGGAGCCGATGGCCAATAGGCTCACCAGCTTCGGCCGCAGCCCGAACCGGGTGCCGAGCCAGGTCATGATGCCGATGGACAGCGCAAGCTCAAGGGCGACCAGCACCAGGGACGCGCCGCCCAGGCGCAGCACGTCGCCGAGCAGGAAGCGCACACCGAGCAGCACGATGCCGAGCTTGAGCCAGAACTCGTAGGTCGCCACCCCGGCGCGGAAGATGCGCGGCACGCCAACCAGGTTGGTGATGACCAGGCCATACAGGATGGCCCACAGCACGTACTCGATGTTGGGCAGCACGACGTGGTGCGACTTGCCCCAGGCGGTCAGCCCCTGTTCCGTGAGCTTCCCCGCGTAGCCCACGGCGAACAGCAGCCCGAGGCCGGGCAGCAGCGTGGCCGCGCGTTCGATCGGCGGGGCCGCGCGGGTCCCGCCCAGGGTGGCGCCGCTCATGCCTACCAGCCGATCTGCGGCAGCAGGCCGGACCAGGCCAGCGCGGCCAGCACCAGCGCCGCGAAGGTCGCGAGCCAGTCAGCCGAAAGAATGGGCAGCACACGGGCTTGGCGCTGCGTCGGCGGCGCCAAGGGCGACACGATGGGGGCGGGCATCCTGGTCAGGCTCCGAAAACTCTCGGCTCCATAGAAGACAACTCTCTCCTCGCGGTGCAACGTGGCGGGGGAAATAGCATGGCCATGCCAGGAACGGCGTCGGCGGCAGTGGCTTTGTCCTCCGGAAGCGTCCGTTAAGGGTTAAACCCGTTCAGACCTCGGGTTCGCCCGGCACCGGCGCCTTGCCTTGGGCCTCGACCAGGGCCGTGACTTCGGCGATGCAGGCGTCCAGCGCCGCCGCATCCGTCCCCTTGGCCACCAGCGCCACGCCGTTGCCCGCCAGGCGGTAATACGGGTAGCTGCCCAAGTCGAGCGCCGGGTAGCGGTCCTGGATCGCGCTCAGCCCTTCGGCGATGGCGCCCTCCAGCAGCCCGGCCGCGTGCACGGCGCGGGACTGCACGGGCACGCCGCCCTGCAAGGTGGGCGCCAGGGCCGCGAACATCGACTGCATGATGCGCGGCACGCCGGCCATGACGTGCACGTTGCCCATGGTGAATCCCGGCGCGATGGACACGGCGTTGTCGATCAGCGTGGCGCCGCGCGGCATGGTCGCCATGCGCTGCCGGGCCGCGTTGAACTGGCCGGGTTCGTAGTGCCGCTCCATCCGTGCCCAGGCCTCCGGGTGCGGCTCCCACGGCACCCCGAAGGCGGCGGCGACGCACTCGCTGGTGATGTCGTCATGGGTCGGGCCGATGCCGCCGGTGGTGAACACGTGGTCGAACCGGGCACGGCACTCGTTCACCACCGTGATGATAGTGCCGCGCACGTCGGGGATCACCCGCACCTCGCGCAGCGGGATGCCGATGGCGCCGAGGCCCTTGGCGATGAACTGGATGTTGAGGTCCTGCGTGCGGCCCGAAAGGACCTCGTTGCCGATGACGAGCAGGCAGGCGATGGGGTTGGCCATGGGAGGAAACCCTACAGGAAATCGCGGAGCAAGGGGATCAACGGCTTGTCAGCGGGCGGCATCGGGTACTCCGCAAGCTTCGCCGGGCGCACCCAGGCGAGCACCTGGCCCTCCTGCCCGCGCGGCTGCCCGGCCCAGCGGCGGCACAGGAACAGCGGCATCAGCAGGTGGAACCCGTCGTAGGCGTGGCTGGCAAAGGCGAAGGGGGCGAGGCAGCTTTCCGTCACCTCGATGCCCAGCTCCTCCCGCAGCTCGCGGATCAGCCCGGCCTCCGGCGTTTCGTTGGGGCCGAGCTTGCCGCCGGGGAACTCCCACAGCCCGGCCATCGGCTTGCCCTCCGGGCGCCGGGCCAGCAGGACGCGGCCGTCCGCGTCGATCAGCGCGCAGGCGGCGACCAGCATGATCGGCCGGTCCGCCGCGACGGCCGGACCCTTCGGCGGCGCCATCGGAGCGGCCGTCCGCTGCGGCGACGCCGGCGACAACTGGTCGCGCAGCGGCGCGCGCGGGGCGAAGTCGTCGCGCGTCGCCTGGAACCGCAGCACCGGGTGCTCGCCGCCGCGGGCCAGGAACCGCTCGCGCCCGGTCCCGGTCATGCGGAAGCCGATGCGGCGCAGCACGGCGGCGGAGGCCAGGTTATCCTCGGCGGCGTGCGCCTCCAGCCGGTCAAGGTCCAGGTTGGCCAGCGCCCAGCGCGACAGCCGGCCGGCGGCCTCCGTCGCGACGCCGTGGCCCCAGAAGCGGCGCCCCACCCAATATCCCAGGTTGCCCGTCCGCGGCCTCATGTCGAGGCGCAGGCCGATGCAGCCCACGATCATCTCCTGCCCGTCTTCCCGCCCGGTGATCGCCAGGTGATAGCTGGTGCCCCCGGCGATCTGCTGCAGGGTCGAGGCGATCCACTCGTCCGTCAACTGCCGCGGGTAGGGGAAGGGGAGGCGGGACAGCATGCGGACCACCGCCCAGTCGTTCACCAGGCGGTGCAGCTCCTCGGCATCCGCGGCGCGCAGCGGGCGCAGCGTCAGCCGCTCGGTCACGAGCGGCGCGAAGGGCGGTTCGTCGGGCATCAGGGACAGCGCCATCAGCCGTGCCCGGCCAAACGCGCCGCCGATGCGCCCCTAGCTCCGGTAGCTGCCATTGATGTCGATGTAGCCATGAGTGAGGTCGCAGGTCCAGGCGGTGCCCACGCCCTTGCCGAGGCCGAGGTCCACGGCGATGCCGATCTCCCGCCCCTTCATGTGCGCCACCACCGGCGCCTCGTCGTAGCCCGGCACCACGCCGCCGTTTCGCGCCATCCAGGTGCCGCCCATGCCGACCGACAGCTTGTCGCGGTCCGCCGGCTCGCCCGCCTTGCCCACCGCCATGACGATGCGGCCCCAGTTCGCGTCCTCCCCGGCGATGGCGGTCTTCACCAAAGGCGAGTTGGCGATGGCGAGCGCCACGCGCCGGGCGGACTTGCCGCTGACCGCGCCCGTCACGTCGATGCGCACCAGCTTCTGCGCGCCTTCCCCGTCACGGACCACCTGCAGCGCCAAGTCCAGCAGCACGGCGTCCAGCCCGTCGCGGAACCCGCGGACGAGCTTCTTGTCATGGTGGCCCACCGCCGCGTGCGCCGCCTGCCCGGTGGCGAACAGCAGCACGGTGTCGCTGGTGGAGGTGTCGCTATCCACCGTCGTGCAGTTGAAGCTGCGTTTCACCCCGCGGGCCAGCATGTCCTGCAGCAGCCCGGCGGGCAGCTTCGCGTCGGTGAACACGAAGGCCAGCATGGTCGCCATGTCGGGCGCCACCATGCCGCTGCCCTTGGCGATGCCGGTGATGCGGACCGGGCTGCCGTCGATCAGCGCGGTGCGCGTCGCGGCCTTGGGGAAAGTGTCGGTCGTCATGATGCCGCGCGCCGCGGCAAGCCAGCCGTCCTCGGCCAAGGACGCATACAGCGCCGGCAGGGCGGCGATCAGCTTGGGGTGGGGCAGCACCTGGCCGATCACGCCGGTGCTGGCGA
>CAXSEX010000203.1:0-6406 GCA_964236415.1 uncultured Acetobacteraceae bacterium
CTGCCGTTCCTGGCGCTGGTGCCGCTGTTCATCCTGTGGTTCGGCATCGGCGAGATGCCGAAGGTGGCGCTCGTGGCGCTCGGCACGGCGTTCCCGATCTACCTGAACCTGTTCGCCGGCATCCGCGGCGTGGAGCCGCGCTTGGCCGAGATGGGCCGGGTGTTCGGCCTGGACCGGGCCGGGCTGCTGCGCCACGTCGTGCTGCCGGGCGCGCTGCCGTCCGCGCTGGTGGGGCTGCGCTACAGCCTGGGCGTCGCGTGGTTGTCGCTGGTGGTGGCCGAGCAGGTCAACGCCAATGCCGGCATCGGCTACCTGATCAACGACGCCCGCGACTTCCTGCGCACGGACGTGATCATGGTCGGGCTGGTGCTGTATGCGCTGCTGGGCCTGGGCGCCGATAGCCTGGTGCGGCTGCTGGAACGCCGGCTGCTCGCTTGGCGGCCTGTTTTCGTGCGGGGCTGACCATGGACGCGAACCTGCTCGACGCGCCCGGCCGTGACGGGACCGCCCGCGTCCGCAACCTGACCCGCCGCTTCGGTTCGTCGGACGCCCGGCCGGTGCTGGACGCGCTCGACCTTGATATCCAGCCCGGCGAGTTCGTGGCGCTGCTCGGCGCCAGCGGCTCGGGCAAGACGACGCTGCTGCGCACGCTCGCCGGGCTGGACCCGGTGCCGGAGGGTGCCGTGGTCGCCCTGCCGCGCCCGGTGGCCGTCGCGTTCCAGCAGCCGCTGCTGCTGCCGTGGAAAAACGTGTGGCGCAACGTGGCGCTCGGCCTGCCCGAAGAAGCGCGCGGCGGCGCCCGCGCCCGCGCGGAGGCCGCGCTGGCCGAGGTCGGGCTGGCGCACCGACTGGACGCCTGGCCCGCCACGCTGTCGGGCGGCGAAGCGCAGCGGGCGGCGCTGGCCCGCGCCCTGGTGCGCGCGCCGGGCCTGCTGCTGCTGGACGAGCCATTCGCGGCGCTCGACGCGCTGACCCGGCTGCGCATGCACGCGCTGGTGCTGGACCTGTGGGCGCGGCACCGCCCGGCGACGCTCCTGGTGACGCACGACGTGGACGAGGCGGTGACGCTGGCCGACCGCGTGCTGGTGCTGGCGGGGGGGCGGATCGTGCTGGACCTGCCCAACGACGCGGCCCGGCCGCGCCGCCGCGACACCGCGTCCTTTGCGGAGATGCGCGACCGCCTGCTCGACCGCCTCGGCGTGCGGGAGCACGCGGCGTGAGCGCCCGCAGCGCCCCGCCGGCGCATTCTTTCAATGGAGGCTTTGCTATGACCATCGGCCTGACCCGGCGCGGCCTTGGCGCCGCCGCCCTCGCGCTGTCGCTCCCAGGCCTGGCCCGCGCGGCCGGGCAGGTGCGGATCGGCTACCAGAAGAACGGTTCGCTCGCGATCATGCGCCGGCAGCGCCGGCTCGAATCGCAGGGGCTTGCGGTTGAGTGGGTCGAGTTCTCGTCCGGCCCGCCGTTGCTGGAGGCGCTGAACGCCGGCGCCGTTGATTTCGGCGCGACCGGGGACACGCCGCCGATCTTCGCGCAGGCGGCCGGCGCCGAGTTGCTGTACGTCGGCGGCCAGCCGGCCTCCGGCGTGAACCAGGCGGTGCTGGTCCCGGCCGCCAGCCCGATCCGCACGCCCCCCGACCTGCGCGGCAAGCGCGTCGCCTTCACCAAGGGGTCGAGCGCGCACTACGCGGCCGTGCAGGTGCTGGCCAGCGCCGGGCTGAAGCCCGCGGACATCCAGCAGGTCAACCTGCAGCCGCCCGACGCCGGGGCCGCGTTCCGCACCGGGGCGCTGGACGCCTGGGTTGTTTGGGACCCGTTCTTCGCCATCGCCGAGCTGGAGCCGACGACGCGGGTGCTGACGACGGCGGAAGGCGTGGCACCCAGCAACTCGTTCTTCCTCGCCAGCCGGCGCTTCACCGAGCGGGAGCCGGGCACCGTGCTGGCGTTGCTCGACGCGATCAACGTGACGGCCGATTGGGCGCGCGCCAACCCGGAAGAGCTGGCGCAAACGCTCGCCGCCATCACCGGCGTGCCGCTGCCGGCCCAGCGCGTGTCCGCCGCACGCGGCGTTTACGCGGTGCAGCCGATGAGTGATGCGATCGTCGCCCGGCAGCAGTCCGTTGCCGACACCTTCGCCGCGCTGCGCGTGATCCCGGCCCGCATCGACGTGCGCGCCGCGGTGTGGCGGCCGGAACGCCCGCGCGCGGAGGCGCAGCCATGAACGCGCTCTCGTCGTCCCGCCCGCTCGACGTGATGTGGTTCCTGCCGACTGGCGGGGACGGGCGCTACCTCGGCTCGGCGGCGGGCGCCCGCCCGGTGGACAACCGCTACCTGCGGCAGATCGCCCAGGCGGCGGACCAGCTTGGCTACCACGGCGTGCTGCTGCCGACCGGCGCGGGCTGCGAGGACGCGCTGGTCACGGCGACCTCCCTGATCCCGTTCACCGAGCGGCTGCGCTTCCTGGTGGCGCTGCGGCCGGGCCTGACGCTGCCGGGGGAGGCGGCGCGGCAGTACTCGGCGCTGGACCGCATCGGCGGCGGGCGCACCATGGTGAACCTCGTCTGCGGCGGCAATCCGGCCGACCTTGCCGGCGACGGGCTGACGCTCGGCCATGACGAGCGGTATGCCCACGCGGCCGAGTTCCTGCAGATCTGGCGCGGCATGATGGCCGGGGAGAACGTGGAGTTCTCGGGCCAGTACCTGTCCTCCCATGGGGGCCGGCTGCTGTTCCCGCCGGTGCAGGCGCCGCACCCGCCCATCTATTTCGGCGGGTCCTCGCCGGCCGGGCACGCGCTGGCGGCGGCGCAGGCCGACGCCTACCTGACCTGGGGCGAGCCGCCGGCCGCGGTCGCGGAGAAGATCGCCGACATCCGGAGCCGCGCGGCGGCGCACGGGCGGACGCTCCGCTACGGCATCCGCCTGCACCTAATCGTCCGGGAAACCGAGGGCGAGGCCTGGGATGCCGCCCGGCGCCTGATCAGCCACCTGTCCGACGAGACCATCGCCACCGCGCAGCGCAAGCTCGCGACGGAAAGCGACAGCGAGGGCCAGCGCCGCATGTCCGCCCTGCACGGCGGCTCGCGCGAGCGGCTGGAGGTTGCGCCCAACCTGTGGGCCGGCGTGGGCCTGGTGCGCGGCGGCGCCGGCACCGCGCTGGTCGGCGACCCGGCCACGGTGGCCGAGCGCATCCGCGAGTACCAGGCGCTCGGCATCGACACGGTGATCGCCTCTGGCTACCCGCACCTGGAAGAGGCCTACCGGGTGGCCGAGTTGCTGTTCCCGCTGCTGGACGTGTCCCGCGGTGGGACGTCGGCCCGCGCGGCGACGGGCGGGCCGAGCCTGAGGACGGGCGGCGGGTCGTTCATGACGACCGACGACACCGCCGTGCCCCGGGTGCCCGCGACGACGTAGGCTTTGGCCGCCACGGTTTTCGTGACCGTGCAGGACGCCGGCGCCGGCCTCATAATTTGGACGTGAGGCTGGCATCGCGGCCCCCGGACGGCATAGGCTCACCGCGTTGTGCCGGCGGGGGACACGATGACCGAGTATTACGTCGCGGCGCTCGGGCCTGCTCACGGGCAGGGCCTGTTCATCAGCTTTCGCCGCCTCGTGCCCGAAGGGGGCCTGTGCTGGCCGCTGCCCTGGGCGGGAACCTGGCCCGAAGCCGCCGTGGTGGAGGACGCCGCCGCGCTGAACGACGGCGTCGAGGCCGTCGCGGTGCCGCGGGAAGCCGTGCACGCCCTCGCCACCGCGCCGCCGCCTGGCAAGATCGACGGCGACGCCGGCCCGGTGGTGCGCAACACCGCTGCGAACCGCCAGGCGCTGGTCCTCGCGGCGCGCCAGGCCGTCGCCCGCCTGGCAGCGTTCGAGATCCCGCGGGCGTGCGACCCGGCGACGCGGGGCGGCGCGAACATCTTCAAGGCGCTCGAAACGCTTCTGCCGCTGCTCGGCCGCGCTGAGAACCTGGGGAACGACCGGCTGTGGCGCTTGCGGGCGGAACTGCTGGCAGCGTGGCGCTCCGACGACCGGCGGCGCGGCCAGGAAGCCGTGCAGGCGGTGCGGGACGCCGTGGGAGCCGCCGGGGAGGCCCCGCCGCCGCACCGCCGCCCGGCCCGTCCGCCGCAGGAAGCAGGCCGGGCGGAGGTCGCCATTCTCCGGCGTGTGCCGCCGGCCGTGCCCCCGCAGCCGCCGCCGCCAGACCAGGAGGTCCGCAAGGTGCCGCGCCCTTGATGGATGGGCGCCCGCCGGGCTAATCCGGCGCGGAACGCAGTCAGCGTGTGGAAAACAAGGAACGGAAGCCCCCATGCGATCGGACGCCGCCCGCATCGTGTCCATCGGCGAGATCGTGGCCGAGATCATCGCGGAGGACCGCGGCGCCGGGTTCCGCCAGCCGGTGCGGCTGCAAGGCCCGTATCCGTCCGGGGCGCCGGCGATCTTCATCGACCAGGCGGCCCGGCTGGGCCATCCGGCCGGCCTGATCTCCTGCGTGGGCGACGACGATTTCGGGTGGCTCAACGTGGAGCGCCTGCGCCGGGACGGGGCGGACACCAGCGCGATACGCATCCATCCCGACCAGGCGACCGGCACCGCCTTCGTGCGCTACCGCGACACCGGGGAGCGCGACTTCGTGTTCAACATCCGGCACAGCGCCGCCGGCCACACGCGCGTCACCGCCGAAGGGCGCGCGCTGCTGGACGGTTGCGGGCACCTCCACGTCATGGGGTCGTCGCTGTTCTCGCCGCAGTTGGTCGAGGCGGCGGAACAGGCCATCCGGCACGTCAAGGCGCAGGGCGGCACGGTGTCGTTCGACCCCAACATCCGCAAGGAGATGCTCGTCGCCCCGGGGATGCGGGACGCGCTGGGGGCGGTGCTGCGGCAATGCGACCTGTTCCTGCCGTCCGGCCCGGAGTTGCTTCTGTTGACTGAAGCCGCTTCGGAAGAGGGCGCCATTGCCGAGATCCTCGGCCTTGGCGTGTCGGCCATCGTGGTGAAGCGCGGCGGGGACGGCGCGAGCTACCACGGCCGGGACGGCGCCCTCCGCATGGCGGCGTTCCCGGCAATCGAGATCGACCCGACCGGCGCCGGCGACTGCTTCGGCGCGACCTTCGTGACCTGCCGCCTGCAAGGCCGGGGCGTGGAGGACAGCCTGCGCTACGCCAACGCCAGCGGCGCCCGCGCGGTGGGGGTCCGCGGCCCGATGGAGGGCACGTCGAGCTTCGCCGAGTTGGACGCCTTCATCGCCGGCGCGGGAGGGGAGGGAGCATGAGCACGGACGCCCTGACCGCGCTTGCGGCCCCTGGAGCGGTCGGCATCACCTCCGTGTGCTCGGCGCACCCGGCCGTTATCGAGGCGGCGCTGCTGCAGGCCGCGGAGGATGGCGGCCCCGCGTTGATCGAGGCGACGTGCAACCAGGTCAACCAGGACGGCGGCTACACCGGCATGACGCCGGCGGGCTTCCGCGACTTCGTGGGCGGCATCGCGGACCGCGTCGGCCTGCCGCGCTGCCGGGTCATCCTGGGCGGCGACCACCTGGGACCGAACCCCTGGAAGCACCTGCCGCCCGCCGACGCCATGGCCCGGGCGGAGGAGATGGTTGCCGCCTACGCCGCCGCGGGCTTCGAGAAGCTCCATCTCGATTGCAGCATGGGCTGCGAGGGCGAGCCGGCCAGCCCCGGGGACGCCGTGGCCGCCGGGCGCGCGGCCCGGCTTGCCGCCCGGGCGGAGGAGGCCGCCGCCGCACCCCCGGTTTACGTGGTCGGCACGGAGGTGCCGACGCCCGGCGGCGCCACCGGTGCGCTCGACCACTTGGCGCCGACCCGGCCGGACGCCGCGCTCGCCACCCACGCCGTCCACGAGGCGGCGTTCCGCGACACGGCGGCCACGGCCTGGCCGCGGGTGATCGCGCTCGTGGTGCAGCCCGGCGTCGAGTTCGGGCTGGAGGACGTGGCGGTTTATGCGCCGGGGCCGGCCCGCGCCCTGGCCGCGGCGCTGGACCGGATGCCGGGCCTGGTGTTCGAGGCCCATTCGACCGACTACCAGCCGGAAGCGGCGCTGCGGCAATTGGTGAAGGACGGCTTCCGCATCCTCAAGGTCGGTCCCGGCCTCACCTTCGCGCTGCGGGAGGCGCTGTATGGGTTGGACGCGATTGCGGCCGTGCTGCGGCCCGGCATGGCCTCGGTTCCGGCGGCCATGGAACAGCTGATGGTGGCGCAGCCGCGGGACTGGCAGGGCCACTACCCCGGCACCGCGGACGAGCAGCGCCGGCTGCGCCATTACAGCTACAGCGACCGCATCCGCTACTATTGGCCGCTGCGCCCGGCGCAGCAGGCGGTGGACGGATTGCTGTCGATGCTTCAAGGCATCCGCATCCCCGAACCCCTCATCAGCCAGCATTTGCCGCGGCTGCATG
>CAXSEX010000203.1:6416-8187 GCA_964236415.1 uncultured Acetobacteraceae bacterium
TGGGCGCGTGCTGGCAAGGACACTGCCGCCGGACGCCCGGGCCTTGCTGATCGAGGCGGTGCGCGATGTCCTGCGCACCTATTCCAGGGCCTGCCGCGGCCCCGAAGCGCCGTAAAGGAGTGTCAACCCTGTCACAAACGAAAGCACTGGACGGCAAGGTGGCCGTCATCACCGGCGGCGCCCGCGGCATCGGCCTCGCCATCGCGCAACGCTACGCGCAGGAGGGCGCGCGCGTCGTGATCGCCGACCTGAACGAGAAGGGCGCCCAGGACGCCGCGGCGGCGGTGGGTGGCGGCGCACTGGCGCTCCCCCTCGACGTGACCCGGCAGGAGTCCATCGACGCCATGATCGCCGCGGTGGCCGCGCAGTGCGGGCGGCTCGACATCCTGGTCAACAACGCCGGCATCTTCGACCTGGCGCCCATCGCCGAGATCACCCGTGACAGCTACCGCCGGGTGTATGCCGTGAACGTCGAGGGGCTGCTGTTCACCTTGCAGGCCGGCGCCCGGCAGATGATCGCGCAAGGGCAGGGGGGCCGGATCATCAACTTCGCGTCCCAGGCCGGCCGGCGCGGCGAGGCGCTGGTGGCGGTGTACTGCTCCTCCAAGGCGGCGGTGATCTCGCTCACCCAAAGCGCCGGGCTGGACCTGATCAAGCACGGCATCAACGTGAACGCCATCGCGCCGGGCGTGGTGGACAACGAGCATTGGGACGACGTGGACGCGCGCTTCGCGCGCTACGAGGGCCTGCAGCCCGGCGAGAAGAAGCACGCGGTCGGCGCCGCCGTACCGTTCGGCCGGATGGCCCGCCCGGAGGAGATCGCGGGCCTCGCCGCCTTCCTGGCCGGCCCGGACGCCCGCTACATCGTGGCCCAGACCTACAACATCGACGGCGGCAACTGGATGAGCTGACTTGTTTCCCTTTTTTGGGAACAGTGATATCCGACAAACCCAAGCCAATAGAGGAAATGGACAAAATGCTGCGTAAAGCTCTTGCCGCCGCGACGATCCTGGCCGCGGGCGGCCTGCCGTCGCTGGCGCTTGCGGACGCGACGCTCACCATCGCGACGGTCAACAACGTCCAGATGATCGAGATGCAGAAGCTGTCGCCGGACTTCGAGCGGCAGCACCCGGACATCCACCTGCGCTGGGTGGTGCTGGAAGAGAACACGCTGCGCCAGCGGGTCACCACCGACATCGCGACCAAGGGCGGCCAGTTCGACGTCCTGACCATCGGCAACTACGAGGTGCCGATCTGGGCGAAGCAGAAGTGGTTGGCGCCGTTCGACAACCTGCCGGCCTCCTTCGACGTGGACGACATCCTGAAGCCGGTGCGCGAGGGCATCAGCTACAACGGCAAGCTGTACGCGCTGCCGTTCTATGCCGAGAGCGTGATGACGCTGTACCGGACCGACCTGTTCAAGAAGGCCGGGCTGACCATGCCGGACGCGCCCACTTACGAGCAGATCCGGCAGTTCGCCGACAAGATCACCGACAAGCCGAACCAGATCTACGGCATCTGCCTGCGCGGCAAGCCGGGCTGGGGCGAGAACATGGCCTACTTCTCGACCCTTGTGACCGCCAACGGCGGCCAGTGGTTCGATACCAAGTGGGACACGAAGATCGACACGCCGGAGTGGAAGGCGGCGCTCACCTACTACACCGACATCCTCAAGGCCGACGGCCCGCCCGGCGCGTCGTCGAACGGCTTCAACGAGAACCTGGCCCTGTTCTCCTCGGGCCATTGCGGCATGTGGATCGACGCCACCAGC
>CAXSEX010000204.1:0-8167 GCA_964236415.1 uncultured Acetobacteraceae bacterium
CGAACCCCGCCCGCCCGGCAGCCAGGCCGGGCCGGCCCGTCCTATCCTCGGTAGCGCTTGCTGCCTCCGCCCCCACCCCCTCCGAGCAGTCGCCGATGACCAGCGACAGGATGGCTCCGGCGAGGAAGAACGGGGAAGCGGCGGCGAAGTAGACCCAGGCGAGCGTCCAATTGGTGAACTCGCCCTGGCGGGTGAGCAGGAAAAGCAGAGAGAGCGGGACTACCAAACTGTTAAAGACGGCTAGCTGCCCAAGCTTGCCGAACAGCGTGCCGGGGCGGGACGCGATGACGTAGGAGAACACTCCGCCGACGCCCAAGCCGAAGAGCGCGATCGAAATAGCGAGAAAAGCGAAGTGGTAGTAGAAAACCACTGAGAAAATGCGCGTGAGCGATAACTCCAGCAGGAGTGTCGCCATGGTGGTCAGGAATACCCCTAGATACACCTGGGGCCATTCGCGCGAGGCCGCAGAAGAAGAGGTGATCCGAGACAAACTACTATGGTAAGCCGCGCGAGTTACATCATTGCGGTGGGAGGCGCGGGTTCATCGGGCCTTCCATGGTTGGAGAGTGGTGCCCAGATCAGCACGCCCGCGAGCAGCGCCAGGAACACGCCTGCGAGTGGTTCGGTCAATGGGTTCAAGAAGTTGGGCAGAGGCCAGCGGAAAAATTCGAAGGTGGCAGTCACGAGGCCCATCAAGCCTTCGCCGGCGATCAAGCCGGAGGCGGTGAGTACCCCGGCGTTTTCCACGCGTGCGAGTTGCGCGGCGTTGTAGCCCCGGCGGGCGGCCAGTTCATCGGTCGCCCAGCGGATCATGCCGCCGATAAAGATGGCGAACGTGGTACCGAGCGGCAGGTACATCCCGACGGCTACCAGCATCGGGCTGCGGACCTGAAGCATGATCATGGCGAGGCCCATCAGGATGCCAATGCCAACGAGGGGCCACGCCATGTCGCCGCCGACAATCCCCTGGGCGAGCGAGGCCATCAGCCCGGCCTGCGGGGCGGGGAGTTTGGGGTCACCAAAGCCGGTGCCGCCCGCGTTGATGTTGCCCTGGTGCAGGACCAGAAGCGGGAAGTACATCACCAGGCTGGCGACGACGACGGCGATCAGTTCAGTGATCTGAATGGTCCGGGGCGTGCCACCGAGGATATAGCCGACTTTGAAATCCTGGAGAAGTTCGCCACCCCGGCGCAGAAGGAACGCTGGCTGCGCCCCATGGCCAGCGGGAAGGCGGTTGGCAGCTTCGCGCTGACCGAGGCCGCCGCCGGGTCGGACGCTTCGGCCATCCGCACGCGGGCGGTGCGGACAAACAGCGGCTACGTCGTCAACGGGTCGAAGCAGTTCATCTCCAACGCATCGTACGGCAAGACGACGATCCTGTTCGCCGTGACCGACCCGGCTGCTGGCAAGAAGGGCATCTCGGCCTTCGTGGTCGCCAACGACACGCCGGGCTTCTCCGTGGCGCGGGTGGAGCACAAGCTGGGCCAAAAGGCGTCGGACAGCTGCGCGCTGGCGTTCGACGACATGCAGGTGAACGACGACCAGCGCATCGGCGAGGAGGGCCAGGGCCTCAAGATCGCGCTCAGCACTTTGGAAAGCGGACGTATCGGCATCGCGGCGCAGAGCGTCGGCATGGCGCGGGCGGCGCTCGACTACGCGGTCGGCTACGCCAAGGAGCGCAAGCAGTTCGGCCGCCCGATCATCGAGCACCAAGGCGTGGGTTTCCGCCTTGTTGAGGCGAAGACCAAGCTTGCCGCCGCCCGGGAACTGACCCTGCGCGCCGCCCGGCTCAAGGACGCCGGGCAGCCGGCGCTGGAGGCGGCGGCGATGGCCAAGCTGTTCGCCTCGGAGGCGGCGGAAAGCATCTGCTCCGCCGCCATCCAAACCCTGGGCGGCTACGGTTACCTGTCGGACTACCCGGTCGAGCGCATCTACCGCGATGTCCGGGTATGCCAGATCTACGAGGGCACATCGGATGTGCAGAAAATCATTCTGCAGCGCATGCTTTAAGGGTGACGGGACCGGTCTGGGGCATACGTCTCCTCGTCTTTGCGATTGCGTCCCTGCTTCAAGTTGGCCTTCCATGCGCCGGACTCGCTCAAGAGGGCTGCGCGCCGCGGAAGCGGGCCGAGTTGCCCGTGCAGCTGCGCGACGGGTTTGCCTTCGTGCCGGCCAGCATCGGCAGCGTGCCCGTTATGCTGCTGCTGGACACCGGCGCACAGGGGATGCTGCTGATGCCCGGCATTGCTGAAACGCTCCGCCTACCGCCTGATCCCCAGATCGGCACGCGCCTGCTTGGAACCGGCGGCGTCCGGAACGCCCCGAACGTGATGCTCCGCGGCCTGAAGATTGGCGGTGTGCCCCTAGCCGATAGCAGCGTGCCGGTTGCGGCGTTGCCCGGCGTGCCGCAGACCGAGCCGCCGCTCGCCGGGCTGTTGGGCGGCCAGTTCCTAGAAACTTACGACCTCGATCTCGACGTGCCGCATGGGCGTATGGCGCTCTATGATGCCCTGGGCTGCGCCGCGCCGCCGTTCCCCCTGCCCTACAGCATCCTGCCGTTGACCGCCTCGCCAGAGGGCGACGTGTTCATCACGGTTCAAGTCAATGGCGAGGGCCTGCTGGCGCTGGTTGACACGGGATCGCGCGCGACGATCCTCACGGAACAGGCAGCCGAACGGCTGGGGCTTGGCGGCCCCGGCTCCGCCAACCTTGCCCAGGGGGTGGACGGGTCAACCCTGCCGATCCGGCACTTGCGGGCACGCAGGCTACAGGTCGGCACGGAGGTGACCGCCGACGCGCCGATCAGCGTGTCGCCCCTGCAATTGGGCCGAGGCGACATGCTGCTCGGGCTGGATTACCTCGGCCGACACCGGGTATGGATCTCGTATCGCACCGGCCGCGTCCTGATCCAATAAGGCCGGGTTGGGTGGGCCGCAGGACACCTTCATGTATTATCCTGCGGGAAAGCCGGCGTTAAGCCGACCTTGCAAGGTCGAAGCTCGTGACGGGACGGGCGCCCGAATCTTCGGCCGACCACACGAACTCCGGCCGCTGCTGCGCCGGCCGCTCCGGCGCGCGCATCCAATAACCGGAACCGCGGATGCTTTGGATCAGCACGCCGCCATCGACGTCCAGAGGCAGCTTCTGCCGCAGGTTGAAGACGAGCTGGTCCACGCTGCGGTCCTCTGGCCGCCATGGGCGCCGCAACGCCGCTGCCGACAGCCTGTCGCGCGTCACCGCGTTGCCGCCAGCGCGTGCAAAGGTCTCCAAAGCCGTAAACTCCGCGGATGTGAGGTTGATCCGCTTCCCATCTGGCGTGTGGACGCTGCGGTTTTGCAGGTTGATGCGGATCGGCCCGACGGCCAGCACGGCCTCGGCGCTTGGCAAAGCAAAATGGCTTTTGCGGACATTGACCCGGCGATGCACGGCGCGGATCCGTGCGATCATGTCGCGCAGCGTCGGCGGTTTCGCCAGGTAGTCGTCGGCCCCCAGTTCAAGGCTAGCGACCCGCGCCGCCTCATCCTCGACGCCTGCCAAAACGATAACACCGCAGTTCCGCGGCTCCACAAGGTGCCCCACCAAGACGACGCTATCGACATCGGCCAGGCCCAAGCCCACAAGCACGATGTCTGGCAGCAGCCGCGCACTGAGCGCCAGCCCGGTCGTGCTGTCCCGCGCCCATACGGCCTGGATGCCGGCTTCTTCAAGACCGGATACGAGGGTGCGGACAGTGGAAACGTCGGACTCGATCAAAAGCACCTTTGGATCAACTAAGGAGCCTTCTGCAGCCAGCGTCACCATGCTCATTGCCAACACTCCCGTTCCGATACGCTGCAAGAACGATATCACGGAAACGTGTTCGGCCCAGTGAAATCTTACCGGAAAGTCGTTAAAAGTGTGTTGTGTTCAACTCTCGGTTACGTTCCCGCAGCGTTAACGTAACATGGAAGCGAAGCCGCTTTCGGGTTAACGGTTGCGGGGAAATCGCACCATCCGGCCGAGTGCTTCGTCAAATAGCGCGTAGCTCGGCGCGATCAGCGCCTCCCGCAACGTGAGCACGCGAGCCGTGCCGAACAGTTCCTCGCACGCTTCATGGCAGGCGCGCAGACGGTAGTTCGGCACACGCGGCACGAGGTGATGCACGTGATGATAGCCGATGTTGCCACTGAACCAGCGCAGCACGGATGGCAGCTTCAAGAATGAGCTGCCCTGGATTGCAGCGACGACCGCGCTCCAATCCGAGTTATGCGCCCAATGGGCGTCCTCGAAACGGTGCTGGATGCTGAACAGCCACACGCCGATGATCGCCGCAACCGTGATGACAGGCAGTTGGACGACGAGCACGGGCCAGATGCCGAGCGGCAGGATCATCGCGGCAAGCACGGCCGCGATCAGGGCGTTCGTGAAGTAAACTGCCCGCCGTTCGCGCGCCCAGGCGCGCGGCGTTTCGAACGGCACGCGATACAGCACCAGGAACACGACTGGCGGGATGATCAGGTGGGCGATCACCGGATGCCGTACGGTGCGGGCCAGCCACCGCCGCGACGGTGACATGGCTTCGTATTCCTGGACGGTCAGGCACGTCGAGTAGATGTCGCTCGTCGTGTCGCGCCGGTCGAGGTTGTTCCAGCTCGCGTGGTGTTGCGCATGGTGGCGGCGCCAATTGGTGAACGGCGTCAGCGTCGCCAAGCTGCAAAGCACGCCGACCACGAGGTTGGCCCGCCGCGACTGGAAGAATGCGCCGTGTCCGCAATCGTGCTGGATGATGAACAGCCGCACCACAAGCCCAGCGGCTGGCAGCACCAGCACAAGGCTGAGCCAGAAAGAAATGTGATAGGCGACATACATCAGCGCAAGCAGCGCCACGTAGGCGCCACCGGTCGAAGCGAACTGCCATATGCTGTGCGCCAGGACCGGCGATTGGAACGTGGCGGCCCGGCGCAGGAGAGAGCGGCCGGGCAATCGGGACGCCCTGCCCTCCGGCAGTGGATCGGTAGGCGCCGAGGACGGCAGCGCCGCATGAGACGCAGATGACATGGCCAGGATTCCTTAAAGGCGGCGACCCGATGGGTAAGCGACGAACCACCGTCGCGGGAGTGCATCGTTGGCTCTGCGCTATGCAACCCGATCTGGGTGCGCCGCCGGGGAATTCAGTCCTCATCAAGACAAGTTTAATAACAACGACTTGAGATAGGCGCTTTCCGGCAACCCGGGATGGACGGGGTGGTCGGGGCCAGCCGCGCCAGTGTGGACGATACGCGCCTCCCGCTTGGCCCGCAGAATGGCCGAACTCACCTGGGCGGCGAACAAGTCCAGCGGCGCGTGGTGGCTGCACGACGCCACGAATAAAAACCCGCCGGGCTGGACCAGCGGCGCCGCGAGCCGGGTCATGCGGTGATAGGCGCGCAGGCCGGCCTCCTGGTCCTTGCGCGACTTGGCAAAGGCCGGCGGGTCGCAAACGACGATGTCGAACCGCTCGCCGTCCGCGGCCAGTGCCGCCATGGTGTCGAACGCATCGCCGCGCCGTGCCGAAACCCGGTCGCCCAACCCGTTCGCCTCGGCCGCCCGCAGCGCCAAGTCCAGCGCGGGCTGGCTGCTGTCCACGAGGAGAACGGCGGCGGCACCGGCGGCGGCGGCCCGCAGGCCGAAGGCGCCGGTGTGGCAGAACACGTCCAGCACGCGGGCGCCGGCGGCAAGGGAAGCGACCTGGTCCCGGTTGGGCCGTTGGTCGAAGAAGAAACCGGTCTTCTGGCCCGACAACGGGTCCACCGGGAAGCGCACGCCGCCCTCCACCGCCACGGCCTCAGCATTCGTCCCGTGCAGCAGGCCCACTTCCTGCGGCAATCCTTCCTGCAAGCGCGCGGCGCTGTCGTTGCGTGCCACAATCGCGCGGAGCGGCAACAGGTCCAGCAGCGCCGCGACGATCTCCGGCAGCAGGCGGTCCATGCCGGCGGTGTTGGCCTGCACCACGGCCATGCCGCCGAAGCGGTCCACGACCAGCCCGGGCAAGCGGTCGGCCTCGGCGTGCACCAGGCGGTGCTGCGTTCCCGGAGCAACCCGGGCGCGGAACGCGACGGCGTCCGCAATCCGTGCCCGGACCCAGGCCGCGTCGATGGCGGTGTCCGGGTCGCGGTCGAGCAGCCGGGCGGCGATCAGGCTGTGCGGGTTGAACATGAAGGTGCCATAGCGCCAGCCGCCGTCGCCCTCGATGCGGACCGGAGCGCCGGCGGGCCAGGCCCGGTGCTCCGGCGCCAGGGCGAGTTCGTTGCTGTATGCCCAGGGGTGCCCGGCTTTCAGGCGGCGGTCGTGCCCGGGCTTCAGGCGGAGCAGCGGATGCGGCATGCCGCCGGGTTAGCAGCCCGGTCAGCGGACGTAAACGCGGATCTCCCGCCCGGCAAGGCCGGCTTCGGGCCGGGCGAACAGGCGCACCCGGCCCGGCGGCACGCCTTGCGCCGTGATGGCGCGGGCGACCGTGCCCGCCTCGGCGCTGGAAGATGCCGGGTCGTCAGGCCCTGCATCCGTGCCCGTGCCGCCGGGCAGCATGGCCACCACGTCGAACACCACGTCCGGCTTGCGGCGGCGGGCCGCAAGGACGGCCTGGCGCACCGCGTCCTGCACCGGCTGGCCAGGCCGCAGCGTCAGCAGCGGCGGCGGGCCTGGCGGCGCCGCGGCGGCCGCCGCCACAGGAGCCGCGGGAATGACGGGCACCGCGCGGGCGTTGGGGTTGAAGGTGTTCTGGTCGATCAGCGTGCAGCCCGGCAACGCGCCACTGGCCAGCGCCGCCAACCACAAGGCACGTTGGATCAATGCCGGTAATCCGGCGCTTCGCGGTCAAGCGTGCGCTTGATGCTCTCCAAGTGCAGGCGCGCCGGCTCGTCTCCGGCGTCCCGCATCTGCCGCGCCGTTGCTTCTGCCACGTCCGGCGGCACCGGCCGCAGCGCCCGCCCGGTGGACATCGCCAGGCGCTGTGCCTCGCACGCGCGCTCAAGGTAGTACAGGTCGTCCCACGCCTCGGCGATGCTGCGGCCCAGCACCATGATGCCGTGGTTGCGCATGAACGCCACGTCGGCATCGCCCATGCTAACGGCGATGCGGTCGCCCTCCGCATCGTCCAGCGCCAGGCCGTTGTAGTTGTCATCGACGACGACCCGGCCCAGGAACTTCAGCGCGGTCTGGCCGGCATAGGCCAGCGGCTCGCCTTCCAGCATCGCGAGCGCGGTCGCGTTCGGCATGTGGGTGTGAAACGCCGCCCGGGCGCGCGGCAGGCGCAGGTGGATGCGGGCATGGATGTGGAAGGCCGTCGCCTCCGGCATGCCCGTGCCTTCCACGACGTTGCCGTTGGAGTCGCAGACCAGCAGACGGGACGCCGTGACCTCGTGGAAGCCCCAGCCGTAGGGGTTCACCAGGAACAGCGAGTCCGACCCTGGCACCATCGCAGATAGGTGGTTGCAGATGCCCTCATGCAGTCCCAGGCGGCTGGCGGCGCGGAAGCAGGCGGCAAGGTCCACCCGGGCCTGCCACACCGCCTCCCGATCCAGGATCGTGTTGCGCAGGATGGCGGGAGCAGTCGGCAGGGCATGCGCCAAGGCAGGTCTCCAGGGTTTGCGGGCAGCGGGTTGGCGGGCATGATGGCCGCAATGGGGCAGGACGACAACGATGGACAGCATGGAATGAGCGCAACGAACCAGCGGATCGATGGCCGGCGCCTGTGGGACAGCCTGATGGCGATGGCCGAGATCGGCGCGACCGCGAAGGGCGGCGTGCGACGCTTGGCGCTGAGCGAGACGGACCGCGCCGGGCGCGACCGGTTCCGCGCGGAGTGCGAGAAGGCCGGGCTTGCGGTGCGGGTCGATGCGATGGGCAACATGTTCGCGCGCCGCGCCGGGCAGGATCCCACGCGGCTGCCGGTGCTGTTCGGCAGCCATCTGGACAGTCAGCCCTCCGGCGGCAAGTTCGACGGTGCACTGGGGGTCGTCGCCGGGCTTGAGGTCATGCGCAGCCTGAACGACCTCGGCATCACGACGGAAGCGCCAATTGAATTGGTGAACTGGACCGACGAGGAGGGCAGCCGCTTCGGCCACAGCCTGATGGGGTCCGGCGTTTGGGCCGGGGTGTATGGGCAGGCCGCGATGGAGGCGCTGACCGACCCCGGGGGCACCACGGTCGG
>CAXSEX010000205.1:0-8162 GCA_964236415.1 uncultured Acetobacteraceae bacterium
GCATGGAGCCATATTGTGGCCGCCGGGGTGAGACAGTTCCGGCCATATTTTTTGCAAAGCGCAACCTGTTGACGCGATTGAGGTCCGAAGAATTGGCAGAAGTCTTGAGTTTTGCAAAGACGGGCAGCGCCCAATATAAGGCGGGATAGGTTGTGATACCTTATAGAAATGGACCTTCTACATCCCATGAAAATCGGCGGCCTGGTTACTCCACCTAAGTTGCAGAGTGGCGATAAGGTGCGGTTTGTCTCTCCGGCGAGCAGTCCTGATAGGCAAGCCGTGCTGCAAAGCGCCGCTGAACTTGAGAACTGGGGGTTGAAGGTCGATTTCGGCGAATATGCTTTTCGAAAGACGGGCTACCTAGCAGGCACGGACGAAGAACGCCTATCGGATTTAAATGGAGCGCTACGGGACCCAAGCGTGCGAGCCATTATCGCGACCTGTGGTGGCAAGGGTTCGTATCGGATCGCCGAGCAATTGGACATAGCCGCTGCACAAAACGATCCCAAGTTCCTAGTGGGCTACAGCGACATCACAGCGCTTCACCTCAGCTTATTTCAAAACTGCGGACAGGCCGGAATTCATGGTGCGATCGAGCGAGACAGTAGCTCTCTCCGCAAGTTGCTGATGACGGATGAAATCATCACCGTTCATTCAAGCGAGGTGGAGGCTACCTCCGTCCTGACTACCTGTGGCACAGCAGAGGGGGTATTGATTGGGGGCAATCTGGAGATGGTTTCCACATCTGCGGGATGGAACTTGCCAAAATTGTCGGGAGCTATTTTATTACTTGAAGCCGTCAACATGCATATCGGCCAAGTGGATCGCCAACTGACAATGCTCCGCAAGGCAGGACATCTAACAGGCCTAGTTGCAGTTGCAGTTGGTCGATTCACCGGCTTTGACCCGAATAGCAGCTTTCCCATCACGGATTTGCTCCGTGAGCATTTTGAAAAGCTGGCAGTCCCCGTTCTTGGTGGGCTGCCCATCGGCCATGGAGATCAACCAACAAGCATCCTCATAGGGGCAATGGCCACTCTTGATACTACTTCCCGAGAATTAATCGTTTGCAGATAGGTCGGCTCGGCTGGATCGTATTTCCATAATGGCGCTTATCGGGCTGGATTGTGGCCTGCAAAGAGCTGCGTACGGCGTCGAGCCGTTCGTCTATTACTGCCCAAATCGTTCCAACGCCGGTTTTGCCAGGAGCCGCCATCGGACTGCCCACCCTATAGCCCGATTGCGAAGGGGGTGGGCGCGGGCTACCCTGCGGCTTGACTGAGGAACCCGCACCATGCTGAACCGCCGCACCCTGCTTGGCGCCGTGGGCGCAAGCCCGCTCATCCCATTCGCCGCCCGCACGGCCTGGGCCGCGACCCCGCGCGACGTGATCGTGATGGCCCGGCAGATCGACGACATCGTGAGCCTCGACCCGCAGGAATCGTTCGAGTTCAGCGGGGAGGAGGTGCTGGCCAACGTGTACGACCGGCTGATCCTGCCGGACCTCAAGGACCCGACGGTCATCAAGGGCGACCTCGCGGAAAGCTGGAGCACCAGCGAGGACGGGCTGACCACCACGTTCAAGATGGCGCCGGGCCGCAAATTCGCCTCCGGCAACCCGGTGACGGCGGAGGACGCGGCATTCACGTTGCAGCGCGCGGTGATCCTGAACAAGGCGCCGGCCTTCATCATCAACCAGTTCGGCTTCACCAAGGAGAACGCGGCCGAGCGCATCCGCGCGGCCGACGAGCGGACCCTGGTGCTGACTTTGGCCGAGAAGGGGTCGCCGAGCTTCCTGCTGTACTGCCTGTCGGCGCTGGTCGGCAGCGTGGTGGACAAGAAGACGGTGATGGCGAAGGCGGCGGGCGACGACCTGGGCAACGGCTGGCTCAAGGGTGGCAACAGCGCCGGGTCGGGGCCGTTCCAGTTGCGGCAGTGGCGCGCGAGCGAAAGCGTGGTCATGGAGCCGAACCCTGCCGCCGCAAACCCGCCGAAGCTGAAGCGGCTGATCGTGCAGCACCGCCCGGACACCTCGGCGCAGCTGCTGGGCTTGCAGCGCGGCGACATCGACATCGCTCGGACGCTCGCGCCCGACCAACTGGCGGCGCTTGCGGAAGACCCGGCCTACACCCTCCTGGTCGCGCCGAAGTCCTTCATCAATTTCCTGGCGCTCAACCAGAACCACCCCATCCTGTCCAAGCCGCAGGTGCGCCAGGCGTTCAAGTGGGCCATCGACTACGAGGGCATCGCGGCCAACATCACGCCGAAGGCCTGGGAAGCGCACCAGGCGTTCCTGCCCAAGGGCTTCCCCGGCGCCCTCGTTGATCTGCCGTTCCGCAAGGACATCGCCAAGGCCCGCGCGTTGCTGGCGGAGGCCGGGGTGCCGAACGGCTTCGAGATCACGATGGACCATTACTCGGTCGCGCCGTACGCCGACATCGCGCAGGCGGTCCAGGCGAACCTGGCGGAGGCCGGAATCAAGGCGACACTGATCGCCGGCGAGCAGCGCCAGGTCATCACCAAGACCCGCGCCCGGCAGCACCAGGTTGCCATGGGAGTCTGGGGGTCCGACTACATGGACCCCAACAGCAACTCCGAGACGTTCAACGTCAACACCGACAACGGCGACGCGCAGGTCAACCGCACGCTGGCCTGGCGCAACCATTGGAAGGACGACGATCTCACCGCCCGATCCGTCGAGGCGCTCAAGGAGCCGGACGCTGCCCGCCGCGTGGCGCTGTATGAGCGTTTGCAGCGCGACCACCAGGACCGCAGCCCCTTCGTGTTCATCGGGCAGCAGGTCGAGGTCGCCGCGATGAAGAAGACCACGACCGGTCTCCAGCTTGCGCTGCTGGGGGACCGCACGAGCTACGCCGGGCTGAGCAAGGCGTAGCCGGGCCGCTTGGGCCGCGCCAGGTGAGCCGCATCCGGGCGCTTGCCGCCGCCCTGGCCAGCGTGCCGATCACGCTGTTCGGCCTGGTCCTGATCACCTTCCTGATCGGCCGGGTGGTGCCCATCGACCCGGTGCTGGCCATCGTCGGCGACCGCGCGCCGCAGGACGTGGTGGCCCGCACCCGGCTGGAGCTTGGCCTCGACAAGCCGCTGCCGGTGCAGTTCATCCGCTATGTCGGGCAACTCGCCCAAGGCGACTTCGGCCGCTCGGTGATGACCAGCAACCGCGTCAGCACCGACATCGCCCGGTTCTTCCCGGCGACGCTTGAACTCGCGACCGCGGCGCTGCTGGTCGCGGTGCTGCTGGGCGTGCCGCTCGGCGTGTATGCGGCGGTGCGGCAGGGCCAGTGGGTCGATACGGCCATCCGGGTGGTATGCCTGTCCGCCTACTCGGTCCCGATCTTCGTGCTGGCGCTGCTGGCGCTGCTGGTGTTCTACGCGACCCTGCAATGGGCGCCGGGGCCGGGGCGGCAGAGCGTGGCGTTCGACGGCATGGTGGACCAGCGGACCGGGCTGCTCTTGGTGGACGCGGCCCTCGCGGGCGATTGGGATGCGTTCTGGGACGCATGCAAGCAGATCGCGCTGCCCGCCTTGGTGCTGGGCCTGTCCAACATGGCCTACATCGCGCGCATGACCCGCGCCTTCATGCTGGAAAGCCTGCAAGGGGAATTCGTCATCACCGCCAAGGCCAAAGGCCTGTCGGCCGCCGCGGTGGTGTGGCGGCACGCCTTCGGCAACATCCTGGTGCGGCTGCTGACGGTGGTGGTGCTGACCTATGCCGGGCTGCTGGAAGGGGCGGTGCTGACGGAGACGATCTTCAGTTGGCCGGGCCTCGGGCAGTACCTGACCGGCAGCCTGCTCAACGCCGACATGAACGCGGTGCTGGGCGCGACGCTGGTAGTGGGCCTCGCCTATGTCGTGCTGAACCTGCTCTCCGACCTGATGTACCGGGTCCTGGACCCCAGGGTACGATGAGGTTCGTGCGATGAGGCGCGTGCGATGATCGTCACCCGCGACTGGCTGCTGACGGAGGCCCCGGCGTCCCGCGGGCAGGCCGCCTGGGGGCGGCGCTACCGGCTGTGGCTGCAGTTCCGCCGCAACCCGCTGGCCATGGTGGGTTTGCTCGTCATCCTGGGGCTGATCGCGCTGTCGCTGCTGGCGCCGGTGCTGGCGCCCTATGATCCCGGCGTGCAGGACCTCGGCCGTCGCCTGGCCCGGCCGTCTGCGGCGCATTGGCTCGGCACGGACGAGCTGGGGCGCGACGTGTACTCGCGCCTGCTTTACGGCGGGCGGATCACGCTGGGCATGGTGGTGGCCGTGGTGGTGCTGGTGGCGCCGCTGGGCCTCGCGGTCGGCTGCGTCGCGGGCTATGCGGGCGGCGTGTGGGACCGGCTGCTGATGCGGGTGACGGACGTGTTCCTGGCCTTCCCCCGGCTGATCCTGGCGCTCGCCTTTGTCGCCGCACTGCGGCCCGGCGTCACCAGCGCCGTCGCCGCCATCGCGCTCACCGCCTGGCCGCCCTATGCGCGGCTGGCCCGGGCGGAGACGCTCGGCCTGCGCGGCACCGACTTCATCGCGGCGGTGCGGCTGTGCGGCGCGGCGCCTGGTCGGATCGTGCTGCGCCACATCGCGCCCTTGTGCCTGCCGAGCCTCATCGTGCGCGTGACGCTGGACATGAGCAGCATCATCCTGACCGCGGCGGGCCTGGGCTTTCTCGGCATGGGGGCGCAGCCGCCGTCGCCGGAGTGGGGCGCCATGATCGCCACCGCCCGGCGCTTCATCCTGGAGCAATGGTGGGTGCCGACCGCCCCCGGCGGCGCCATCTTCGTCGCCAGCCTCGCCTTCAACCTGCTGGGCGACGGCCTGCGGGACGTGCTCGATCCGAAGCAGGGGGCCTGATGCTGGTCGAGATCGACAACCTGCGCATCGCCTTCTCCACGCCGTCCGGCTGGGCGGAGGCGGTGCGCGGCGTGTCGCTGACGCTCGGGCGCGAGAAGCTCGGCATCGTCGGCGAAAGCGGGTCCGGCAAATCGCTGACCGCCCGCTCCCTGTTGCGCCTGCTGCCCGGCAACGCCCGCGTGCAGGCGGACCGGCTGGCGTTCGACGGCATGAACGTGTTGACGGCGGGCGAAAGGCAGATGCGGGCGATCCGCGGCAAGCGCGCCGGGCTGATCTTGCAGGACCCGAAATATTCGCTGAACCCCGTGATGACCGCGGGCGACCAGGTGGCCGAGGCGTGGCGCGCGCACAAAGGCGGCAGCCGGCGGGCGGCGCGGCAGGCGGCGGTGGATTTGCTGGCCCAGGTGCGCATCCGCGACCCGGCCCGTGTCGCAAAATCCTACCCGCACGAGCTGTCCGGCGGCATGGGGCAGCGAGTGATGATCGCGATGATGCTGGCGCCCGACCCCGAGCTGCTGATTGCCGACGAGCCGACCAGCGCACTGGACGCCACGGTGCAGGCGGAGATCCTGCGGCTGATGGAAGACTTGGTCAGCCGCCGCGGCATGGGGCTGCTGCTGATCAGCCATGACCTGCCGCTGGTCGGCCATTTCTGCGATCGGGTGGCGGTGATGTACGCCGGTCGGGTGGTGGAGGAACTGCGGGCCGGCAAGCTGGCCCACGCCCGGCACCCCTACACGCGCGGCCTGCTGGATTGCCTGCCGCGGCTGTCCCACCCCGAAGCGCGCCTGCCCGTCATGACCCGCGACCCGGCGTGGCTCCTGGCATGATCGACATTGACGGCCTCCGCGTCCGGTTCGGCGCCAACGAGGTCGTGCACGGCGTCAGCCTTGCCGTGCCGCGCGGCGGCAGCTTCGGGCTGGTGGGGGAAAGCGGGTCCGGCAAGAGCACCATCCTGCGGGCTTACTCGGGCCTCAATCCCGAATGGACCGGCGCCATGCAACTGGACGGGGCGAAACTGGACCGGCACCGCGACCGGGCGTTCTTCCGGCGCGTGCAGATGGTGTTCCAGGACCCCTACGGCTCCCTGCATCCCCGGCAAACGGTGGACCGGGCGCTCAACGAGCCGCTGATCGTGCATGGCTTGGGGGACCGCGACGCCCGCATCGCGCGGGCCTTGTCCGACGTGGCGCTGCCGCGCAACGTGCGGTTCCGCTACCCGCACCAATTGTCCGGCGGGCAGCGGCAGCGGGTTGCCATCGCCCGCGCCCTGATGGCCGAACCCGATGTGCTGCTGCTGGACGAACCCACCAGCGCCTTGGATGTGTCGGTGCAGGCCGAGGTGCTGAACCTGCTGCGGGACTTGCAGGTGCGCCGCGGCCTGACCTATCTGCTGGTGAGCCACAACCTGGCGGTCGTGGCCCACCTGTGTTCCGTCATCGGCGTCATGCAGGGCGGCGACCTCGTGGAAACCCTGTCAGCCGCCGACCTGCGCGCCGACCGTGTCCATCATCCGCACACGGCCGAGCTTCGCGCCCTCACCGTCGAGCTTGAGGGAGGCGAGGCCCAGCCGGCCGCGACCGCCTGAGCCTCCCCGCTGCGCGTCAAACGGTGCGCGTACCCATGTTGACGCCCGCGCCGTCGAACGCGCTGCCGCCTTCTGCCTCCGTGGGAACCTGGCCCTGCGGAGTCATCCGGTCCACGGCGTGCGGCAGGTACTGCGAAAGCTGGGACAGCAGGTCCTGCTTCGGCATGCCGGTCTGCTGCGACCATTGATTCACCTGCTCGTCGCCGAACACCTGGTGCAGCTGGTCGGGGGAAACCTGCTGGTTCTGGCCGTTGCCCACCCAGGACTGCGCGACGTGACCCAGCCCGGCCTGCTGGAACTGGCCGAGCAGCCCCCCCAGTCCGCCACCCGCGCCGCTGCTGCCGCCACCCAGCAAACCGCCGAGCGCGCCGCCCAAGCCGCCCTGTTGCTGCTGCTGTGCCTGCCCGCCGCCCAGCACGGAGCCGAGGATCGATTGCATCGGCCCCGCGTTGCTGCTGCCGCCGAGCACGCTGCCCAGGATGCCATCAAGAATGCCCATGACTCGCCGCCTCCATACTTGTTGCGCTGCCGCGGCCGATGCCGCCGTGGTAGCCTAAAGACCTTGAGACGCGAATGAGTTGCAGAAGGTGAAGCATAAATGATGCGCAAGCAGCGTTCCACTCCGCAGGGCTGGCCGTTGCCGCCGCGCCTGGCCCCGGCCTGGACGGCCCGCCGTGCCGTGTTCTGGCTGCGGCTGATGCAGGCCGGGCGGGTGCACCGGGTGCACGGCGACTTGACGGCCCTGGCCCGGCGGCGCGCCGTCCGGCGCCATGCGGCCCTGTTCGACTACGGCGAGGCGCTGCGGCAGGAGTGGCGCGCCCGCACGGAGGCGGGTCCCGCCGGGCCGGCCCTCGCGCGGGCCGCCCATCCCAACTACCTCGGCAGCCTCGCCGTCGTGCGCAGCCTGGTGGACGGCTACATCGCCCTCCTGATCGCCCGGGCCGGCGGCACGGCGCCCCACGCGGCCTGCGAGGCGGAGATGCGTCGGCTGGCCCGGATCTTCACAGGCGGGGATCCCGGGTTCGCGCGGATCGGCGGCTGGAACAGCCGGGACCAGCTGGGGGAGGTCGCCATCCGCCGCGTGCCGCTGGACCTCAGCGCGTCGAGTGGGGCCTCGCTTGAGGCGGTCATGCAGGAAACCTTCGCCGCAGTCGGCTTGGCTACGCTGCGCATCCTGCGCGCTGCCGAACGGTCCGGCATCGGCGCGGACGCGGCGCTGCGCCGCCTTTCGGTCCTGGCCGGTAGGACCGCCGCCTTGCTGGTGGGCACCGCCGACAGCCAGCCGGAGGACGAAACGCTGCTCGGGGTTGTGGCGGACCTGCCAGAGCTTGGCGCCTGACTTACACGTTGAAGCGGAACAGCAGCACGTCGCCGTCGCGCACCACGTAGTCGCGACCCTCGACGCGCATCTTGCCCGCTTCCTTGGCCCCCGCCTCGCCTTTGAGCGCGACATAGTCCTCGCAACCGATGGTCTCGCAGGCGATGAAGCCGCGCTCGAAGTCGTTGTGGATCACCGCTGCCGCCTGCGGCGCCTTGGTGCCGCGCACGATGGTCCAGGCCCGCGTTTCCTTCGGCCCCACCGTGAAGTAGGTGATCAGCCCCAACAGCGCGTAGCCGGCGCGGATCACCCGGTCCAGCCCGCTGTCCTGCAAGCCAAGCCCGTCCAGGAACTCCCGCCGGTCCTCCTCCGCCAACAGGCTCACCTCCGCCTCGATGGCGGCGG
>CAXSEX010000206.1:0-8071 GCA_964236415.1 uncultured Acetobacteraceae bacterium
CGGCCTTGATCCTTATAGGCTAGGGACCTATGGTTGGTGATGCACACCATCCGCGAGAAGCAGAAGCTCCTGGCCCGGGTCAGGCGCATGAAGGGCCAGGTCGAAGCAATCGAGCGCGCCCTGGAGGGCGAGGCGGGCTGCGGGCCGGTGCTGCACCTCATTGCCGGCGTGCGGGGCGCGATGGCCGGGCTGATGGCGGAGGTCGTCGAGGATCACGTGCGCAGCCACCTCGTGGACTCCGCTGCGCATCCGGGCGCGCTACAGGAGGAGGCGGTCGAGCAGTTGCTCGATGTCGTGCGCAGCTATCTAAAATAGGGAGCACGACCATGCCTGATGACCTGAATCCGAGCGGTGCCAGGCACTCCCCAAATCACTCCCCAAGCCACTCCCACGTGTTCTTGGGGGAGGAGCACGCGGCGTTTGAGCGGCGAATGGGGGCGGTGATCTGGCTATGCGGGGCCATGATGGCGCTGGAGGTGGTCGGCGGCCTCCTGTTCGGCTCCATCGCCTTGGTCGCCGATGGCCTGCACATGTCCACGCATGCGGGCGCGCTGCTGCTGGCGGCGCTGGCCTACCGCTACGCGCGGCGGCACGCGGACGACGCGCGCTTCACCTTCGGCACCGGCAAGCTGGGCGACCTTGCGGGCTTCACCTCGGCCATTGTGCTCGCGATGATCGCCGTGCTGATCGGCTACGAATCGCTGGCCCGGCTGTTCGCGCCCGTGCCGATCCGCTTCGCCGAGGCGATCCCCATCGCGTGCCTCGGCCTCGCCGTGAACATCGGCTCCGCCTGGCTGCTCGGCGCCGGGCATCAGCATGGCCACGGGCACTCGCACGGGCACCATGGGCACGGGCACCACGAGCATGACGGGGGCCGCATCGAGGCCGCGGGCGGCCCGATGCTGCTGAGTATATTTGAGGACGGGGTGCCCCCGGTTTTCCGCCTGCGGCGCGAGGACGGCGCGCCCTTGCCGGCCGCCTCGGTCACGGTGGAAACGCTTCGACCGGATGGCGCGCGGCAGGTGTTCGCGATGGCCAGCCATGGCGCCTGCCTTGAGTCGGCTGAGCCGATCCCCGAGCCGCACAGCTTCGTCGCCCGGGTCAACGTGGCAGGCGCCAGCTACCCGGTGACGTTTGCCGAGCACGGGCCTGCGCACGGCGCGCTGCACCGGGACAACAACATGCGCGCCGCGGTGGTCCACGTGGTCGCGGACGCCGCGGTGTCGGTCCTGGTCATCGCTGGGCTGCTGCTGGCGCGCGGGTTCGGCTGGCGCTGGATGGACCCGCTGGCGGGCCTCGTCGGCGCGGGCGTCATCGCATTCTGGGCCTACGGCCTGGTGCGCGACACCGGCGCCATCCTGCTCGACATGAACCCTGACCGCCAAACGGCGGAGGACGTGCGGGCAGCCATCGAGTCTCATGGCGACCGGTTGACCGACCTTCATGTCTGGCGGCTGGGGCCGGGCCACCTCGGCGCCATCGTCTCGGTCGCGACGGCGAATGGCCGGAACGCTCGGTTCTACCGCGAACTGCTCGCGCAGTTCCGCTCGCTCTCTCACCTTACCATCGAAGTTGAGCAACAAGGATAGTTAAGGCGCCGTGAGAGCGCCATGCGACGACGTATTTAATCCAATAATTAAAACGCAGCTATCAGCACTGATTCTCTCACGTTTATTAGCCTCATTTTTATAATTTATTGTTGCGCGTGAACATGACTTGACGGTGTTGGTGAATTTTGTTTAATACTTTTCTAGGAAGAACTTCTACCATCGGATTGCCAGATGATTTCGTCGCTTGCGGACAACCCCGTGCATTCTGTCAAGGCCAGCGGCAACCAATCCATCGACGGCATCCTTGACGGCGCGGCCTGGACGGCCACGACGCTCGATTTCAGCATCCCCACCTCATCCACCTATGAAGCAAGCGACTCGGAAGCGGCCCAGGACTTCCGCAGCGTGTCCCCGGCCCAGCAGGCCGTCGCGGACTGCACGCTGACCGGCGCCACGTCCGTGCCGGGCTATGCATCCGCGAGCCTCGGCGCGGTGGCGTCGTTCACCAACGAGGCGTTCACGGACGCGGGCACGGGTGCCGCGTCGATCATGCTGGCGTCGTCCAGCGAACCCGCCACGTCGGAGACCTACACGCCGAGCGGCGCCGTCCAAAGCGGCGACATCTGGTTCGGCCAGGCGTTCGACGGCAGCCCCACCCTGGACCTCCGCAACCCCGTCCGCGGCAACTACGCCTACTTCAGCATCGTCCACGAGCTGGGCCACGCGCTCGGCCTCAAGCACGGCAACGAGACCGGCGGGGTGGCCAGCGAAACCCTGCCGCCGGCGACCGACGATGTCGAATACAGCCTCATGACCTACCCGAGCTACGTCGGCTCGCCATCGCTGAACGACACCTGCGGGCCGGACAGCCGCCCGCAGACGTTCATGATGGACGACATCGCGGCGCTGCAATACCTTTACGGCGCGAACTTCTCGGCGGTCGGCCCGACGACCTATCGCTGGGACCCGGCAACCGGCGAAGCTTTCATCAACGGCGTCAGCCAGGGCAAGCCCAGCGGCAACAAGGTGTTCCAGACGATCTGGAACGGCGACGGCCAGGAGGCCACGTACGACTTCTCCCAGTATGCGTCCGGCGTGCAGGCCAACCTGAACCCGGGCGCGTTCTCGGTCACATCGGCGGCGCAGCTTGCCGACCTCGGGGCCGGGCACTCCGCCCAGGGCAACGTGTACAACGCGCTGCAATTCCAGGACGACCCGCGCTCCCTGATCGCGAACGCGCTCGGCAGCAGCGGCAACGACGTCATCGCCGGCAACGCTGCCGACAACCTTCTCAAGGGCGGGCTGGGCGTCAACACCCTCGATGGCGGCGGGGGCTTCAACACGGCGCTGTATGACGTGACCCGGCAGCAGGCGGCCATCAGCCTGGCCAGCGACGGCACGATGGAGGTCGCCTTCGTGGGCGGGCAGGACAGCCTGCGCAACATCCAGGCGCTGCATTTCAGCAACGAGACGGTGGCATTGGCGAGCATGCCCTGGCTCGCCTACACCGCCACGACCACCGGCGGCACCGGCACGGTGGCGATGGACGACCCCGGCGCGGGCGCTCCCAGCTATCTCCAGGCGCAGTACATCAACGCGGGCGCCGCCGGCCAAGCCCTGAGCACGCAGGCACCGAACGTCTTCATCCACGGCGGCAGCGGCGACGACGCGATCCAGGTGACAAGCGGCCAGAACGTGCTGGACGGCGGGCTTGGCTCCAACTTCCTGATCGGCGGCACCGGCACCGACACGTTCTTCACCGACGCCCGCGCGCCGGGGACGGTCTGGAACACGGTCAGCAACCTGCACGCGGGTGACGCCGCCACCCTGTGGGGCTTCGCCGCCGGCGTCAGCAGCTACCGGTGGGACGGGGTTGCCGGCGTGCCGGGCTTCCAGGGCGCGACGCTGCGGGCCAACATCGCCGGGGGCGCCGGGCGGACGGGAAGCGGCATCGACGCCAGCATCACCTTCGCCGGCCTCAGCGTGCAACAGGCCCAGGGCCTGCAGATCACGACGGGGACGCAGCCCGGCGGCAGCTATCTCTACATCTACGATCCCGGCGTCTGACGCGCGCCCCGCTTGACGCGGGCGGCCAGGCATGCGGGATGCGCCCGCGATGACACCCCTGATCGGCATCGACTTCGGCACCACCAACAGCGTGGTTGCCGCGCTGGGCGAGGACGGCGCGGTGCGGACCCGGCGCTTTCCCAGCGCGGCCGGGCCGCTCGACGTGTTCCGCTCGGTGCTGTGTTTCTGGACCGGCGGCCCGGGCGCCAGCACGCTCCGCCACGCAGCCGGCCCGGCGGCCATCGAGGCCTATCTCGACGACCCGCTCGACAGCCGGCTCATCATGTCGCTCAAAACCTACCTGGCGCAGCGCAGCTTCACCCGCACCCAGGTGCACAACCGCCCGTTCACGCTGGAGCAGATGGCCGCCCTGTTCCTGCGCGCCTTGCTCGACGGCATGGAGCTTGCGGGCGCCCGGATCATCGTCGGCCGCCCGGTGCGGTTCGCGGGCGACGGGGCCGACGACACGCTGGGCGAGGCCCGGCTGCGCGACGCCTGCCGCCTGGCCGGCCTTGGCGAGGTCGAGGTGGCGTTCGAGCCGGAGGCCGCCGGCTACCGCTTCACCCACACGCTGATTGCCCCGGCCACCGTGCTGATCGGCGACTTCGGCGGCGGCACCAGCGACTTCTCGCTGCTACGCTTCGAGCCGGGGACCGCCCGGCCGATCACCGCGCTGGCCACCACGGGCGTCGGCATCGCGGGCGACAGCTTCGATTTCCGCATCATCGACCGCGTGGTGTCGCCCCGCTTGGGCAAGGGCAGCACCTACAAGGTGATGAGCAACGACATGCCGGTGCCGGCCGAGTACTACGCGGGCTTTGCGCGCTGGCACCGGCTGTCGCTGATGCGCTCGCCGCGCACGCTGCGCGAGATCAGCGAGGTCGCCCGCACCGCCGCCGAGCCAGTCAAGCTGCGCCAGCTCATCCGGCTGATCGAGGAGGAGCTGGGCTACCAGCTTTACCAGGCCGTCTCGGCCGCGAAGGCCGAGCTGTCCCGCGCCGACCGGGCCAAGCTTTGCTTCGACCACGCCGGTGTCGCCATCGAGGCCGTCATCGAGCGTGCGGAGTTCGAGGCCTGGATTGCGCCGGACCTGGCGCAGCTCGCGTCCGCGGTGGATCGGGCGCTGGGGCAGGCCGGAGTCGCGGCCGACGCCGTGGATCGCGTGTTCCTGACCGGCGGCACCGCCTTCGTGCCCGCGGTGCGCCGCCTGTTCGAGCGGCGCTTCGGCGCGGAGCGGGTTTCGGGCGGCGGCGAGTTCGTTTCGGTGGCTGAGGGCCTTGTGCAGATCGGGCGCGACCGCCTGACCGGGTGATCCCAATGGCTGGACTGCGCTGGTCTTGCATAACATCGAGGTGATGCCGGCATGGAAGCAGTCCTGGCAGAGTGGGGGACGGCTGGCGTTGAAGCCCTGCGGAAACGGGTGTCGGTGCTCGTCATCGTGGACGTGCTCTCTTTTTCAACCGCTGTGGACGTGGCGGTGTCGAGGGGTGCGGTTGTTTTCCCGTTCCCCTACGGCGACCAAGCCGCGGCGCAGGCCGCAGCCGACCGTGTCGGTGCAGTGCTCGCGCAGCCACGACGGGCCGCCGGCGGGCAGCTTAGCCTTTCGCCGGTCAGCCTCCAGGGCATCTCAAGCGGGACGAACCTCATGCTGCCTTCGCCCAATGGTTCACGGCTGTCCCTCGCCTGTGCCGGAAGGCCGGTCATGGCCGGCTGCCTGCGGAACGCCGCCGCCGTGGCGCGGGCGGCACGCGAGATGGCCGGCAACGGAAAGGTGGGCGTGGTCCCGGCTGGAGAGCGTTGGCCGGACGGAAGCCTGCGCCCAGCCATCGAGGATCTGCTGGGCGCGGGTGCCGTCATCCACCACCTGGCGTTGCCCTGCTCACCCGAGGCGCAGGTCGCACGTGACGCATTCCGGTCGGCTGGGGACGGCCTGGCCCAGTTGATCCGTGCGTCGGTATCGGGGCGCGAGCTGGTGGATCGAGGCTTCCCCGGCGATGTGGACATGGCCTTGGAAGTGGAGGCGAGCCTATGTGTTCCCCGCTTGATCGAAGGGGCCTACCGCTCCGTTTGAGCGAGCTTCCGGCCATTCGCAGGAGCAGCCATTCCCATGCAGCGCCCCAAGCCGCCCTTTCGCGCCGACATGGTCGGCAGCCTGCTGCGCACGCCGGCGCTGAAGCACGCCCGCGACCAGCGCGCACGCAGCAAAATCGGCGATGCTGCGCTCAAGGAGGTCGAAGACCGCGAGATCGTCGCCTTCATCCAGAAGCAGGAGGCGGTCGGCCTGCAGGCGGTGACGGACGGCGAGTTCCGCCGGGCCTACTGGCACTTCGACTTCCTGGAGCACCTGGACGGGGTGACGGCGGTTGAGCTCGACTCCGGCATGAACTTCAAGTGCGGGGTCGGCATCAACAAGGCGCTGCGCGTCACCGGCAAGGTCGGCTTCTCCGGGCACCCGATGGTCGAGCATTTCCGCTTCCTCGCGGCCAACACCAGCCTGGTGCCGAAGATGACGATCCCCGGGCCGAGCATGCTGCACTACCGCGGCGGCCGGAACATGATGAACTTTGGTGTCTATGCCGACATGGACGCCTTCTACGCCGACGCGGGCGCGGCGACGATCCGGAGCGGCAGCCCTCGATCTACGCCGGCATGGTGCGGGACGCGCTGCGCGACAAGCCGGCGGACCTCACGGTCACGATGCACCTGTGCCGCGGCAACTTCCGCTCCACCTTCATCGCCTCCGGCGGCTACGAGCCGGTGGCCGAGTTGCTGTTCTCCATGCCCATCGACGGCTACTTCATGGAATGGGACACCGACCGCGCCGGCGGCTTCGAGCCGTTGCGACACCTGCCGCCGGGCAAGAGCGTCGTGCTCGGCCTCGTGACCTCGAGGACCGGCACCCTAGAGCAGCCCGGCGACATCAAGCGCCGGATCGAGGAAGCCGCCCGCTTCGCGCCGCTGGACCAGCTTTGCCTGTCCCCGCAATGCGGCTTCAACTCCTAGCATTACAGTTGCAATCTTTGTTTCAGATGCGAGCGTTGTGCGGCGGCTTGGTGCGCGCGTTGCCAGAGTGACCAGGCGATGATGTGAGCTGGGTGGATGCGTTGTTGTGCCAAGCGGGTGGCGACGCGGCGGATTTCCTGGAGCGACCAGCGGATGAGGCTTGGCGCGCATGCGTCGGGGGCTGCGTCGTTTGCGAAAGAGCCGGCCGGTTCGCGTGGTGGCGAACGGTCGCCAGCATGGCAAACGCCAGCATGACCAGGCTGACATGGCGGTGCCAGCCGTGCCAGGACCGGCTCTCGTTGTGGTCAAGTCCGAACTCGGTCTTGGCGCACTCGAAGCTGTCCTCGATGGCCCAGCGCTGCCCTTGCACCGCGACAAGGGTGCCGATGCCCGTGCCGGCCGGGCACCAGGTGGCGAAGAACGCGCACGCGCCGTCTGCGATGCTGCGCCGGACCAGCAAGCCGCGCGTCCACAAGCCATGGCTGCCGGGATAGCCTTGGGCCTGGGCGTCGAGGTCGGCCAGCTCCGCATACGCCCAGTCGTAGACGCGCGGTCCCTTGGTGCCCGTGCCTGCCGAAAGCCGCTGCCAAGCGGCAGGGGGCAGCGCGGCCGCGACGTCCTCGGCTGGGCCGGCGACATCGGGGCGCATCCCCGACGACCAAACCCCCTGAGTGCTGGGCATGCCGAGCACGTAGCCCTTGCCGGCGCGCCGCAGCGCCATCTCGAGCTCGCTCACCCCATAGACCGTGTCGGCGGCAACCCAAGCGAATGGCACTTTGGCCGCCATGGCGTCCTCGACCATGCGCCGGGCCAGCCGCGGCTTGGTGGCAAAGCCGACCTCGGCCGGCACGTGCGCCGCAGCCAGGCGGGAAGGGTCGTCCGTCCAGGCTTTCGGCAGGTAAAGCGCACGGTCAACAAAGGCGTGGCCGTGCCGGGACACGTAGGCCGCAAACACCCCGATCTGGCAGTGGGTGATCCCAGCCGCAAACGCTCCGCGTTTCGGCGAGCCAGCCGAGCCGGTGTGTTGCCGCCCCACCCCGCACGACGCCTTGCCCTGCTTGAGGAAGCCGGTCTCGTCGATCACCAGCACCGCATCCGGGTCGGCCAGCGTTTCCAGCGCATACTCGCGCACCACGTCACGCAGCGCATTCGCGTCCCATCGGCCACGGCCGAGGATGGCCTGCTGGCGCCATGGCCCGGGATCGCCCGCCGCCTCGGCCCGCATCCACCCGGTCTTGCGACGCTCCGGCCCCAACAGCCCATCCAAGAACAAGCCCGCCGACGCCGCAACGCGGGCTTGGGTGAACAACGGCCGTATCCGGGCCTTCACGTCACGCAGCGACGACGCCCACAGCTCCAGCATCGTCTCCATCGAGGCAGCCATCATCCATGCACTCCCAGTCACACCGGAATGCAGCATCATCGACCAAATCCCGCAACTGTAATGCTAG
>CAXSEX010000207.1:0-7981 GCA_964236415.1 uncultured Acetobacteraceae bacterium
CGCCCGCGCCGTGGGCATCCCGGTGTAATGCAGGATCAGCGCGTCGATGGGCGTGTCCTGCGGCCGGGCGTCCCAGTTGGGGCTGGGCAGCTCCCGGATCGGCAACGCCCAGGCCGGCGGCTCCGCCGGGCCGAGCCGTGTCACAGCCGCCGTTCCCGCTTGATGCGGTCCCAGGCCGCGTTAATCCGCGCCACCTTCTCCCCGGCGCGCGCGATGAACTCCGGCGGCACGCCGCGGGACGCGAGGCTGTCCGGATGGTTTTCCCGCATCAGCCGCAGCCAGGCCCCACGCAGCGCCTCGTCCGTGGCGTCGCGGGGCATGCCCAGCACGGCGTAGGCGTCCTCGCCGGCAGCGGTGCCCCGGCTGGCGGCGCCGGCGGCTTGGCTCCAGGCCAGCTCGTCCAGCCCGAACGCCCGATGGACCTGGCGCATCATCTCCTGCTCGGCTGATGTCAGCGGCTTGTCGGCGCGGGCGATGGCGAACAGCGCGGCCAGCACGTCCTCCAGCAGGCCGCGGTTGTCGGCGAAGCTTTCGCCAAGCTGCGCGGCGTAGGGCGCGAAGCTGTCGCTGCTGTCGCGCGCCTGGTCGAACAGCCGGCCGATGTCGCGCACCGACTCGGGCGGGATGCGGAACTGCCGCTTGAAGGCGTCGATCTCCGACCGCACCACGGGACCGTCGCACTTCGCGAGCTTGGCGCTGAGCACCACCACCGCCACCGCGAACAACTGGTCGCGCCGGCCGAGCATGGCGGCGATCCGCGCCGGGTGCAGCGGCGAGCTGCCCGGCAGGCTGTTCCCGAGGCTGACGCGCGGCAGGCCGCCCTGGTCGGCCGCGTGCCCCAGCGCCGCGCCGACCACCGCGCCGAACGGGCCGCCCATCGCGAATCCAGCCACGCCGCCCAGCAGTTTGCCCCATGGAACCATGCAGCAGTGTAACACGCCGCATCTTTATGGACAGCCGGGCGCGGCGGGGCTTGCGTGCGGGCCGTGCCGTGCCGCTATCTGCGCCCATGCAGGACCATCGACCGGATATGACGCCCGGCGTGCCGAGCCGGGCTTATACCAACCGCCCTAACGGGCGACCGGTATAAGAGTCGTTTTTGGCGCGCGACCGCCCCACCAACCCCGCGCGCATACCGGTCAGCCCGAAGGGCTGCCGGTATTAGGGTGCGCGCGGGGCGCGTCGCGCTGGCCGGGGTGGCCGCGGTGCTGGCCGTGCTGGTCGCCGTGCTTTGGGCGGTGCCGGGCCTGCTGGACTGGAACCGCTACCGGGACAGCATCGAGGCGCTGGCCACCTCCGGCGTCGGCCGGCCGGTGCGGATCGGCGGCGCCATCTCGCTGCACCTACTGCCGCAGCCGATCCTCACCGCGTCCGGCATCGCGGTGGACGACATCGGCGACGGCGTGGTGCTGACCGCCAAGGAATTGCGGCTGCGGGTGGGACTCGGGCCGCTGCTGGCGGGCAACGTGGATGCCCGGGACCTGACGCTGCGCGGCGCCGACATCCGGCTGCCCTGGCCCCCGGCGCCGGGGGCGCTGGCGCAGCGCCCGCCGGCGTGGCTGACGGGGCTGCAAGCGCGGGTGGAGGACAGCCGGCTCCAGGTCGGCGGGCTGGCGGTGACGGGGATCGACGCCGGGCTGATGACGGACGGGGAAACCGGGATGCTGTCCGCGGCGGGCGTCGGCCAGGTGGGGACCCGGCCCTGGCGCTTCACCGCGCGGCTGACGCGGCCCGGGCGGGACAACGCGGCCGGGCTGGATGTCAGCTTGGACGGCCAGGGGCCGCTGCGCGACACCGGCGGCACCTTCTCGGGGCAGCTCGCGGGGGACGGGGCGCTGACCGGCCGGGTCGCGGGCCGCGGGCCGGACCTGTCGCAACTGCTGCCCGGCCCGGCCGTGCCTTGGCGCGGCGACGGCCGGCTCAGCGCCGCTGCCGGCCTCGCGGTCGCGGACGAGCTGGCGCTGGAGATCGGCGGAACCCCGGCGCGCGGCGCGGTCGCGCTGCGCGTGCTGCCGGAAGCGCGGCTGGACCTGGCGCTCGCGGCCGGGCGGCTCGACCTCGATGCCTGGCTGCCGGTGCTGCTGCGCGGGACCGAGACCGCCATGCCCACGGGCATCGACCTTTCGGCGGAGGCCGCGACGCTGGCCGGCGGCACGCTGCGCCGGCTGCGTGGCGCCTTCGATCTTGACGCCGACGGCGTGACGGTGCGGGACGCCGCCGCCTCCTTGCCCGGCGACGCGCGGCTCACCCTTTCGGGCCGGCTGCCCCACCCTTCCCGTGCCGAGGGGGCCGCGCCCCGTCCGGTGCTGTTCGAGGGCACCGGCCGCCTTGCCGCGCCGGACCTGCGCCGGACGCTCCGTTGGCTGGAGCCGGCGCTGCCGCTGGGCCTGGCCCGCTTGCCGCCCGAGGTGATGCGGTCGGCCGACGTGTCGGCGAACATCTCCGTCGGCGCCAGCCAGGCGTCGCTGGCCGAGCTGCGCGGCGTGCTGGACGGCGACCCGCTGACCGGCGGCCTTGGGATCAAACTGGGGCCGGGGCTGTCAGTCGGCGCCGGGCTGTCGCTCGACCGACTGGCGCTCGATCCCTGGCTGCCCGACCTGCCGACGCTCGCGACGCCGGCCGGCATGGGGGACGCCATGGCCGCCGCCGCCGCGCTGGACGCCGACCTGCATCTGCAGATCCGCAGCGCGACGTGGCGCGGCCTGCCGATGGGCCAGGTCATGCTGGACGCGCAAACCGAGGCCACGCGCCTGACCGTGCGCCGGCTGGAAGCCAACCCCGTCGGCATGCGGCTCACCGCGTCCGCCACGGTGGGGGAGGGGGGGCGCGTGACCGAGGGGCGGGTGGAGGTGGCTGCGCCGGACCTCACGTCACTCCGTGCGGCGCTGCCGTCAGACCTGCCGCCGGGACTGTCTGGGCCGCTGCTGTCGCTGCTCCGGGGGGCAGGCTCGGCCTTGCTGCAGTTCAGCGGCCCGCCCGATGCGCTGACCGCCAAGCTGAGCGCGGAAGCGTCGGACCTCCGGGTGGAGGCGCAGCCGACGCTCAACCTGCTGACCCGGCGCTGGGCCGGTCCGGCCACGCTGCGCCATCCCGGGGCGCCGCGGCTGCTGGAACAGGCGGGGTTTGGCAGCACCGCGGCTTGGCTGGGCGACGGGTCGATGTCTATGCGCGCGCAGATCACCGCTGCCGAGGGACGCGCGGTGCTGGACCACTTCGACCTTGTGGCCGGCACGCTGCGGGCCAACGGGCAGCTGACGGTCGAGGCGCCGGGCGGGCTGAGCCGCCCGCGCGTGTCCATCTCGGGCCAGGTCGCCGCCGAAACGCTGCCACTGCCGTTGCCCTACCTGCGCTCCACGGATCCGCTTCCCCTTGCCGCGCTGTCGGGATGGCAGGCGGCGGTGCGGCTGGAGGCGGATCAGGTATTGCTGGCGCAAACGCCGGTGCTGCAGGATCTTTCGACAGAGCTGACTTTGCGGGACGGCACGCTGACGGTTCCGCGCGCCACCGCGCGGCTGGGCGGCGGCACGGTGTCTGGCAGCGCGGCCTTGGCGGCCGATGGCGGGCCGCCGCGCTTAACCGTCCAGGCCGAGGTTGCGAACGCGGCGCTGGCCGGTGCGGCGCTGGAAACGGCGGTGGACCTGACGGCAGGCTTCATCGACGCCAAGCTGGACCTGACCGCGGCCGGATACAGCCCGGCGGCGCTGCTCGCGACGCTGTCCGGCTCGGCCGCCATTTCCGTCCGCGACGGTGAAGTTGCCGGTTTCGACATCCCTGCCGTCCAAGCCGCCCTCGCCGACCTAGACCGCCGCCGCGTCCCGGCTGGGGTGGCCAGTGCGTTGACCACGGGCACGTCGCCGTTCAGCCGCCTGGACCTGCCGATGCAGCTCCAGCGCGGCGTGCTGTCCGGGGACGGCAGCCTCCTCAGCCCGTCCGGCCATGCGCGCTTGTCTGGCAGCATCGACCTGCTCGGCGCGGCGGCGGATGGGCGCATCGTCATTTGGCCCGACGTGCCCACCGAGTCGTCCGGGCCGGAACTCGGGCTGCGCATCGCCGGGCCGGCCGCGGCGCTCACGCGCACGCCGGAGCTTGCGGGCCTGACGCTATGGCTTGCCGAGCGGCCATGAGCCGCGCCGGAAGTCAGTGTTGGATCGGCAATCCGCTGTCGAGCACCTCGAACATCTCGGCCACCAGGTTGGAAGCCGTCCCGGTGAAGCCGGCGCGGTCCGCGTCCTGCGCCAGGCTGAGCAGCCGGTCGGCAAGCATCAGCGGGCTGAACGGGATGCGTTCGGTCGGGGCTGCGGGCACGATCGATTCCATGACTCTTCTCTGTAAACCGCGACGGCTATTCGTCACGCTGCCATAATGTACATCAACTTCTTGCGAAAGGGTTAAGCCCGCTGCTGCAAGGCGACAATTCTTAGCGCCGATGCCAAGGGCTGGCCGGGGCTGCGCGCTGCATCGACCTCCGCCACCAGTGCGGACAGCGCCGCGCCGCGCCGGGCGGCGATGTCCGATAGCACCGACCAGAACTCGGGTTCCAGCGCCACGCTCGTGCGGTGGCCCGACAGGCTGAAGCTGCGCTTGGCCAGGCTCAAGCAATGCCCGGCTCGGTCATGGCGCGCCTCCACCCTGCAAACGCGCGACCGCCCACTCGGCTGCCTCGGCCACCACGGGATTCGCGTCCGCGCGCAGGCGCTCCGCCGCAGGGAGCAAGGCCGGGTCGCCGGAGTTGCCGATGGCGACGAGCACGTTGCGCACGAAGCGGTCCCGCCCGATGCGCTTCACCGGGTTGCCGGCGAACCGGGCGCGGAACCCGGCGTCGTCCAACGTCGCCAACTCCGCCAGCGCCGGCGCCCGCAGGTCGTCGCGCGCTTGCAGCTTGGGGTGCGCCACGTGCGCGAAGCGGTTCCACGGGCAGGCGGCGAGGCAGTCGTCGCATCCATAGATGCGGTTGCCTATCAACGGGCGCAGCGCCGGCGGGATCGGCCCGGCGTGCTCGATGGTGAGATAGGAGATGCAGCGCGTCGCATCCAGGCGGTACGGCGCCGGGAAAGCATCGGTGGGGCAAGCGGCCATGCACCGGGCGCAGGTGCCGCAGCGGTCGGCGTGCGCCGGGTCCGGCGGCAGGTCGAGCGTGGTCAGGACTTCCCCAAGGAACAGCCAGGAGCCGTGCGCGCGCGACACCAGGTTGGTGTGCTTGCCCTGCCAGCCCAGCCCGGCCTGCTGCGCCAGCGGCTTCTCCATCACAGGCGCGGTGTCCACGAACACCTTGACCTGCGGCCCGAAACGGCTGGCGATGAAGGCGCCCAGGTGCTTCAGCATCCCTTTAACTATTTCGTGATAATCTCGGTTTCGGGCGTAAACCGAGATGTTGCCGCGGTCCGGCCGGGCCAGCGCAGCCAGGGGGTCATCATCGGGCGCATAAGAAAGGCCGACTGCGACCACGCTGCGCGCCTCGGGCCAAAGCGCCTGCGGGTGGGCGCGCTGTTCCGCGCGGTCTGCCAGCCACCCCATGTCGCCGTGCTGGCCGGCGGCGAGGAACGCCGCGAGCCGGGTTCGGGCTTCCGGTCCCAGCGTGGCCGGGGCGAAGCCCACGGCGTGGAAGCCCAGGGCCAGCGCCTTGTCGCGGATGCGCTGCTTCGCGGCGGCGCCGGGCGTTGTCACCTTACTTCCAGGTTTGCTCAGCCACGCCCCCGATACGGCGCCACGCCCTGGTCGGGCAGCCACACGCCCTCAGGCGGCGTGCCGGTTTGCCAGAACACGTCGATGGGGATGCCGCCGCGGGGATACCAGTAGGCGCCGATGCGCAGCCAGCGTGGTGCTGTGGCCTCCACCACACGGCGCGCGACCTCCATCGTGCACGCCTCATGGAACGTGCCGTGGTTGCGGAAGCTGGCCAGGAACAGCTTGAGCGACTTGCTTTCAACAATCCAATCGCCCGGCACGTAATCCAGCACGACATGGGCAAAGTCCGGCTGGCCGGTCAGCGGGCAGAGCGTGGTAAACTCCGGGCAGGTGAAGCGGACGAGGTAGGTCATGCCGGGCTGCGGGTTGCCCACCCGCTCCAGCACCGCCGTGTCGGGCGAGGCGGGCGCGGGGGTTGCAGCGCCGAGTTGGGTCAGGACGGTGTAGTCGGTCATCTCGTGTCCCCGGCAGCCCAGGCGGCGCGGATGTCGGCGGCGTGGGCATCCAAGCGACGCCCGGTGATCGCCGCGCGCAGGCCGCGCATCAGGGACTGGTAATAGGTCAGGTTGTGCTGCGTCAGCAGCATCGGCCCAAGCATCTCGTTTGCCCGGAACAGATGGTGGAGGTAGGCGCGGCTGTGCCGGGCGCAAGCAGTGCAGGCGCACCCTTCGTCGAGTGGGCCGGCGTCCTCGGCATGGCGGGCGTTGCGCAGGTTGAGCACGCCACGCGAGGTGAAGCCCCGCGCCGTGCGCCCGGCGCGCGTCGGCATCACGCAGTCGAACATGTCGATGCCCCGCGCCACCGCCGCCAGCAGGTCGTCCGGGGTGCCGACACCCATGAGGTAGCGCGGCCGGTCCGCCGGGAGCCGCGGCAGCGTGCTGTCCAGCACCGAAAGCATGGTCGCCTGGCCCTCGCCCACCGCCAGGCCACCGACCGCATAGCCCTCGAAGCCGATGGCCGTCAGCGCCTCTGCCGACGCTGCGCGCAGCTCCGGGAACACGCTGCCCTGCACGATGCCGAACTGCCCGTAGCCCGGACGCGCCACGAAGGCGTCGCGGGAGCGCGCGGCCCAGCGCATGGACAGCGCCATGCTGGCCTCCGCCTGTGCGGGCGTGGCGGGGAAGGGGGTGCACTCGTCCAGCACCATGGTGATGGTCGCGTCGAGCTTGTGCTGGATCTGCGTGGCGCTTTCGGGCGTCAAGCGGTGGGCGCTGCCGTCCAGGTGGGAGCGGAAGGTGACGCCGCCCTCGTCCATCGTGCGCAGGCCCGCCAGCGACATGACCTGGAAGCCGCCGCTGTCGGTCAGGATGGGGCCGGGCCAGTCCATGAAGCGGTGCAGCCCGCCCAGCCGCTCGACCCGGTCGGCGCCGGGCCGCAGCATGAGGTGGTAGGTGTTGCCGAGCACCAGCCCGGCGCCCGTGGCGCGCACCTGGCCGGCCGTCATCGCCTTCACCGTGCCGGCGGTGCCGACGGGCATGAACACCGGCGTCTCGACCGAGCCGTGCGCGGTGTGCAGCACGCCGGCCCGGGCGGCGCCGTCCGTCGCCAGGACTTGATGGCCGAAGCTCACGACGCGCGCTCCAGCAGGCAGGCATCGCCGTAGGAGTAGAAGCGGTAGCCCTGCTCAATCGCGTGCGCGTAGGCCGCCCGCATCCGCGACTGGCCGGCAAAGGCGCAAGCCAGCATGAACAGCGTCGAGCGCGGCAGGTGGAAGTTGGTCATCAGGGCATCGACTGCCCGGAACCGGAAGCCCGGCGTGATGAACAGCCGCGTGTCGCCCCGGAACGGCTGCACCCGGCCCGTGGCAATCGCCGCGGTTTCCAGCACCCGCAGCGTCGTCGTGCCGACCGCCACCACGCGCCGCGCCGCGTTGATCGCCCGCGCCGCGTCCTCCGTCACCTCGCCCCATTCCGCGTGCATGGCATGGTCGGACACGTCGTCGGTGCGGACCGGCAGGAAGGTGCCGGCGCCGACGTGCAGCGTCACCAGCACGCGCGAGATGCCGACGGCGTCGAGCGCGCCCAGCAACGCATCGGAGAAGTGCAGCCCGGCCGTGGGCGCCGCGACCGCGCCTTCACGTGCGGCGAACACGGTCTGGTAGTCCGCGGCGTCCTCCGGCGTGGGGCCGCCGGGCCGGTCGATGTAGGGCGGCAGGGCCAGCGCCCCGGCACGGCGCAGCGCATCGGCAAAGGCGGCGTCCGCCTGGTTGAACCGGACCACGACGCCCCCGTCATCGTCGCGGGACAGCAGCGTGGCCGAAAGGTCCGGCGCCTCGTCGAACAACAGCGTGTCGCCA
>CAXSEX010000208.1:0-7910 GCA_964236415.1 uncultured Acetobacteraceae bacterium
CAAACCCTTCAGGCAGCAGGCAGGCGCCGCCGGTGATGCTCAGGCTCATGCCGCCTCCGGTTCGAACACGATCTGGACGCGCGGGGTCGGGTAGCGGGCGATGCCGAACTCGACGATGCCGCCCGTGCGGTCCACGTTGACGTTCTCGCACACCAGCAGCGGCAGCCCGCGCGCCACCGCCAGGGCCGTGGCCTCCGACGCCGAGGGCATCCGGGCCGAGACGCGGGTGGACTGGCGCAGGTAGTCGGCCACCCCGACGCGGGCCAGCGCCGCGGTGATGCCGTCCTCCCGCCGCAGCGCGTCCTCCATGCCGGGCAGGCGGGAGGCGGGGAAGTGGTGGCTGGACAGGCTTACCGGCCGCCCGTCGGCCAGGCCCAGGCGCTCCAGCACCACGACCGGCTCGCCTTCCTGGATGCCCAGCCCGTCCGCGACCGCGGGGGGCGCCGGCATCTCGTGCAACGCCAGCACGCGGCCGGACGGTTCCCGGTTGTGGCGCCGCACCCATTCGGAGAAGCGGGTGCGGCGGCCTACGACGTAATCCAGCACGTCCTCCGCCACGAAGCTGCCGCGTCCCTGCTCGATGCGGATCGCCCCGGCGCGGGACAGGTCCTCCAAGGCGCGGCGGACCGTGTGGCGGTTGACGCCGAAGCGGGCGGCCAAGCGGGCCTCGGTGGGCAGTTGGGCGCCGGGTCCCAAGGTGCCGCCGGCGATGTCGGCCCGCAGCATGTCCGCGATCTGCCGCCACTGGGCGACGCCGCTGCCCGGCGCCGGGCGGGCCGCCCGGGATGTCATCGGAACTTCATCGCTGGGCAGGGCAGGACCGGGGCACATCGGTTGACAACTACCGCGCGTTGGCCCTAGTTGTCTAGATGTGTAGATGATTGGCGGCTGGTGCATGGACGATGCCGGGACGGATGGGCGGCGGAAACACTGGATGGCGGTGCTCGCCCGGGCCAAGGCGGCGGAAACCGAGGCGCACCTGGCCGAGACGCTCCCGCCGCACACGCGGCTGCGCGGGCCGGAGGTCGGGCTGGCCATGGTGCGGGGCCGGGCTGGCGGCACCGGCCAAGCCTTCAACCTGGGCGAGATGACGGTGACGCGCTGCACGGTGCGCGACGAGGCCGGGCGGATCGGCCACGCCGTGATCGCCGGGCGCGACCCGCGGCAGGCCGAGCTGGCGGCGGCGCTGGACGCCGCCTTGCAGGACCCGGCGCGGCAGGACGGGCTGCTGCAAGCCGTGATCGCCCCCCTCCATGCCGCCCAGCAGGCGGCGCGCAGCGCCATGGGCGGCAGGGCGGCGGCAACCCGCGTCGCGTTCTTCACCTTGGCGACCATGCGCTCATGACGCTTGACCGGCCCGGCTTCGCCGACCCCGCCGCGGACGCCCAATCCTGCTTCCGCGCCGTGCTGGACGCCATGAGCCGGCCCGGCACAATCGTCGCCGCCGGGACTGGGCTGCGTCCCCCGGCGCCGCTCGACCCGGCCACCGCGGCGGTGCTGCTGACGCTGGTGGACGCCGACACGCCTTTGTGGCTGGACCCGGCAGCCACAGCCGCACCCGCGGCCTCGGCGGCAGCGGACTGGGCGGCGTTCCATTGCGGCGCCCCGCGGGCCGGGCGCATCGGGGCTGCCGCCTTTGCCTGCGCCCTGGCGATGCCGGTGCTGTCCAGCCTGCATCCCGGCACCGACCTGGCGCCGGAAGGGTCGGCCACGCTGATTTTGCAGGTGCCGGCCTTGGGGCAGGGGACGCCGTTCCGCCTGTCCGGCCCCGGGCTGCGCGCGCCGGCGCGGCTGCGCCTGGACGGGCTGCCTGATGATTTCCTGGCGCAATGGGCGGCCAACCACGCCCTGTATCCGTGCGGCGTGGACCTGGTGCTGTGCGAGGGCGACCGCCTCTGCGCCCTGCCGCGCAGCGTGCGGATCGAGGAGGGCTGACCCCATGGCCTATGTCGCGGTCAAAGGCGGCGAGCGTGCCATCGACGCCGCCCATGCCTGGCTGGCGGAGGACCGGCAGGGCGATCCCGCGGTCCCCGAACTCGCGACGGCGCAGATCGCCGAGCAGCTGGGCCGGGCCGTGGACCGGGTGATGGCGGAGGGCGCGTGCTACGACCCGGGCCTCGCGGCGCTCGCGATCAAGCAGGCGCAGGGCGACCTGATCGAGGCGGCATTCCTGCTGCGGGCCTACCGCACCACCCTGCCGCGCTTCGCCGACGCGCGCCCGGTGGAGACCGGCGCCATGGCGGTGCGCCGCCGGGTGTCCGCCGTGTTCAAGGACATGCCGGGCGGTCAGGTGCTCGGTCCCACCTACGACTACACGCACCGGCTGCTCGACTTCGCCCTGGCCGAACCCGGGGGTGATGTGGCCGAGGCCGGAACCGCCCCGCCGGGCGAGCCGATGCCCGGGGTGATGGACCTGTTGGGCCAGGAGGGCTTGATCGAGCCGGAAACGGGTTCCGACGACCGCCCCGGCGACCTGACCCGCGAGCCGCTTTCCTTTCCCGCCGGGCGCGACGTGCGCCTGCAATCCCTGGCGCGGGGCGACGAGGGTTTCCTGCTGGCGCTCGGCTATTCCAGTCAGCGCGGCTACGGCGGCGCGCACCCGTTCGTCGGCGAACTGCGCGTGGGCGAGGTCGCGGTGGAAGTCGAGGTGCCGGAACTGGGCTTCGCGCTCGACATCGGCGACATCACCGTGACCGAATGCCAGATGGTCAACCAGTTCCGCGGCAGCAGGCAGGTCCCGCCGCAGTTCACCCGCGGCTACGGCCTGTGCTTCGGCCACAGCGAGCGCAAGGCGATGGGCATGGCCCTGGTGGACCGCGCGATGCGGGCGGCCGAGCTGGAGGAGGACGTGACGGCGCCGGCGCAGAGCGTGGAGTTCGTGCTGTCCCATTGCGACAACATCGAGGCGACGGGGTTCGTCGAGCATCTCAAGCTGCCGCACTACGTCGATTTCCAGAGCGAGCTTGAGACGATCCGGCGGCTGCGCGCGGAGGCAGGGGAATGAACGGCTACAACTTCGCCTACCTGGACGAGCAGACCAAGCGCATGATCCGCCGTGCCTTGCTCAAGGCGGTGGCCATCCCCGGCCATCAGGTGCCGTTCGGCTCACGCGAGATGCCGTTGCCTTACGGATGGGGCACCGGCGGCATCCAAGTGACCGCAAGCATCCTGGGCCGCGCGGACGTGCTCAAGGTCATCGACCAGGGCGCCGACGACACCACCAACGCCGTGTCCATCCGCCGTTTCTTCGCCCGCACCGCCGGCGTCGCCACCACCACGCGCACCGCGGAGGCCAGCGTGATCCAGACCCGGCACCGCATCCCGGAAATGCCGCTCCGCGAGGACCAGATCCTGGTCTATCAGGTGCCGCAGCCCGAGCCGCTGTCCAACTTGGAACCCAGCCGCGCGGAAACCCGGCGGATGCACGCGCTTGCGGAGTACGGGCTGATGCACGTGAAGCTGTACGAGGACATCGCCCGGATCGGCGCCGTCACCATCAGCTACGACTACCCCGTCATGGTGAACGGGCGCCACCTGATGTCGCCCTCGCCGATTCCGGCCTTCGACACGCCCAAGATGGACGGCATGGCGGCGCTGCAACTGTTCGGCGCCGGGCGGGAAAAGCGGCTGTATGCCATCCCGCCCTACACGTCGGTCAAGCCGCTGGACTTCGAGGACCACCCGTTCCGCCTGACCCGCGCGCCGCACGCCTGCGCGCTGTGCGGCGCCGGGGACAGCTACCTCGACGAGGTCGTGACCGACGACCGCGGCGGGCGCATGTTCGTGTGCTCCGACACGGACTTCTGCGCGGCCCGCCAATCCGGCGAGGCGGCATGAACCCGGACGCGCGGCCTCCGCATGGCCCGGACGCGCTGCTTTCGGCACAGGGCCTGCGGCTGTCCTACGGCCACATCGCAGCACTTGACGGGGTGGACGCGGAAGTGTTTCCCGGCGAGGTGCTCGCCGTGGTGGGGGAAAGCGGGTCGGGCAAGACGACGCTGCTGCACGCCTTGTCGGGCGCCGTGCGTCCGGACGCGGGGGTGGTGACGTACCGCGGCCCGGACGGCGCCGTGCACGACGTGCACCGGATGCCCGCCCCGGCGCTGCGCGCGCTGCACCGCTCGGACTGGGGCACGGTGCACCAGGACCCGCGGCAGTCGCTGCGCATGGCCGTGTCCGCCGGCGGCAACGTGGGCGAGCGGCTGATGGCGCAGGGCGCACGGCATTACGGCGGCATCCGCGCGGCGGCCATCGACTGGCTGCGGGAGGTGGAGATCGCGGCCGACCGGGTGGACGACCTGCCCCGCACCTTCTCCGGCGGCATGCTGCAGCGGCTGCAGATCGCGCGCACGCTGGTGACGCAGCCGCGGCTGGTGTTCATGGACGAGCCGACCGGCGGGCTGGACGTGTCGGTGCAGGCCCGGCTGCTGGACCTGATCCGCGGCCTGGTGGCCCGGCTGGGCGTGGCGGTGGTGCTGGTCACGCACGACATCGCGGTGGCGCGTTTGCTCGCCGGGCGCATCGTGGTGATGCGGGCCGGGCGGGTCGTGGAAACGGGGCTGACCGACCAGGTATTGGACGACCCGCAGCACCCGTACACGCAGTTGCTCGTCAGCTCGGTCCTGCACGCATGAGCGCCGGGGACGTCGTGCTGCGGACGGAGGGGGTGGGCAAGTCGTTCACGCTGCATTTGCAAGGCGGCGTCCGCATCCCCGTGCTGGGCGGGGTTGCGCTGGAGCTGCGGGCGGGGGAGTGCGTGGTGCTGTCGGGACCGTCGGGCGCGGGGAAGTCCACCCTGCTGCGGACCGTGTACGGCAACTACCGGGCGGAGGGCGGCAGCATCCTGGTGCGCCACCACGGCGCCTGGCTGGACCTGGCGGCGGCCGGGCCGCGGACGGTGCTTGAGGTGCGGCGGGACACGCTGGGCTATGTCAGCCAGTTCCTGCGCGTGGTGCCCCGCGTCCCCGCCCTGCACATCGTGGCGGAGGCGCTGACAGCGCGCGGCGTCGAGGCGGAGGAGGCGCGGGCGCGCGCGCAGGAGATGCTGCTGCACTTGAACGTGCCGGAGCGCCTGCACGGCCTGCCGCCCGCCACCTTCTCCGGGGGGGAGCAGCAGCGGGTCAACCTGGCCCGCGGCTTCCTGGGCCGCCACCCGATCCTGCTGCTCGACGAGCCGACGGCGTCGCTCGACGCCGCCAACCGCGCCGTCGTGGTCGGGCTGGTCCGGGCGGCGAAGGAAAGGGGCGTCGCGGTGCTCGGCATCGTGCACGACGCCGAAACCCGCGACGCCATCGCCGACCGCCTGTTCCCCGTGGCGCCGCTGCGGGACGCGGCCTGACGGTTCAATCAAGCTTCCGTCGCCTCGGGCCGGCGGCCGACGAGGGTGTGCAGCTCCACCCCCGCGTCCCGCAGCGCCCGGGAATGCCATTCCCCCATCATGCCGTAGCCGACCATGCAAACCTTCACGCGCCCCTCCTTCCGGTTTAGGCAATTCGGGATTGCCCCCTCAGCCCATCGCCTGCGCGCCCAGGGACCGCGCATGGGCGGCGAAGTCCACCCAGGTCTCGTTCGCCCGGCCGTCCAAGTCGGCGAGGAGGTTGAACGGCGCGCCGCCGCGGGCCTGCTGCAGACGGTTGGTGCAGCCGTAGCCGCGGTTGTCCAGCACGGTCACGACCTCCACGCCCGGCAGGTCGTTGCGGATTTCCACCGCGTCCACGCCAAGGCCGCGGGCCAACGCCGCGGAATCGTTGAAGCGCCGCCACGCCGCCGCGATGTGGTTCTGCGCGAAGCCGAGCGTGCCTGGCATCCCCGTGCGTCCTTCCCTCCGGCCCGGAGCGGCGCAAACGCCGGCCTTGGCTCTCGTTCTGCACGGAGGGGGTAGCAGAACATGCCGGGGCGGCACCATCCGCGCCGAGGCTAATTTGATGCAAACTCCCCAACTCTGGCCCTCGCGCCCCGCACGCCCTCCGTCACGGTCAAAATCTCAACGGGGAAGGAACTGCTCGCCACCGCGGCCGTGCTGCTGATGACGGCTGCGCCGGGCCACGCCAAGCCGATGGCCATCGGCGCCATCACCGCGCTGCGCCAGGCTGGACGCTTGGGGAGGGAGGTCGTCATGGGAGGGGTGGACGCGAAGGGCCGAGGGCGGAAAGGGATCGGGAACGCCGTGAAGCTCGCGCGGGGCGAGCAGGTGCAGCAGTTCGACTTCGTGCCCTACGAGGTGGCGATGCCGGAGAGCTGCGGAACGTTTCTCAACCGGTAAGCGCTGCGGGCGGGACGGGGGCATCGCCGCCCCGTGCTCTCCGGCGTGTGAAGCAGGCCGCGTCAGTCTGCCGGGATGTGGGGCGCGGTTTGGCCTGCCGCGGGCCTTGACGGGCCGACCTGGTGCCACAGGGCGGCGACCAGGCCCATGCCGGAGGCGGCCGCAACCAGGGCAAGGCCGCCGGCAGCCGTGCTCCGCAAACGAGACCGCCTGCGCCTGGCCTGCATCCGTCCCCGCAGCTCATCCGAGTTCCCGCTCACGCCGGCTCCTGCCGTTTCCCGGGCACCATAGCCGCGGTGCCGGCCGGGGAAAGCCATGATTTGTCAAGCGCAGGCTCTCCGGTTCCAACAGGTGGCCCGGCATCCCACATGCTTCCGCATGACCGCCGCCCCCGTCCTGCCCCGGCACCTGCTCGACATCCATACGATCCTGCTGGAGCCGGAGGTGGAGACCTTCGCCCGAGGCCGCGAGATCCTGGCCCGCTTCCCCGACGCCGAGCGCGTCCCGGTCGCGTCGCACTGGCGCATCCCTGCGCTGCGCGACGCCGACGCCGGGGGCTGGCTGCAAGCCAAGCAGGGCACGCTGGTGCTCGGCACCAAGCGCGGCCTGGCGTTCCGGCCCAACGGGCGCAGCGCCGACTTCATCGCGCCCTCCACCAGCAACGGTTGCGCCATGGCCTGCGCCTATTGCTACGTCGCCCGGCGCAAGGGCCACAGCAACCCGGTCACCGTGTTCGTCAACATCGAGCAGGTCTGCGCCGCCATCCGGCGCCACGCCGGGGCGCAAGGGCCGAAGGCGGAGCCGAACCAGGTGGACCCCGCGGCCTGGGTGTACGACCTCGGCGAGAACGGCGACCTGTCCGTGGACGCGCTGATCTCCGACAACGTGCGCGACCTCGTGGCCGCGTTCCGCAGCCTGCCCCACGCCAAGGGCAGCTTCGCCACCAAGTGGGTCAACCCGGCGCTGCTCGGCTACGATCCCCAGGGCCGCACCCGGGTGCGCGTGTCGCTGATGCCGCACGCCGACGCCCGGCTGCTGGACGTGCGCACGGCGCCGGTGGCGGAGCGCATCGGCTTCGTCAACGAGCTGGTCGCGGCCGGCTACGAGACGCACCTGAACTTCTCGCCCGTGGTGGTGCGGGAAGGCTACGAGGCGCCGTGGGAAGAGCTGTTCGGGGAACTCGACGACCGGCTGAGCGCCCCGGCCAAGGCGCAGCTGGCCTGCGAGGTGATCATGCTGACGCACAACGCGGCGCTGCACGAGGTCAACTTCCTCTGGCATCCCAAGGCGGAGGCGCTGCTGTGGCGCCCCGACCTGCAAGAGGCCAAGCACAGCGAGAACGGCCAGGCCAACCTGCGCTACCGCACGGGGTGGAAGGGCCAGTGGCTCGGGCGGCTGCTGGACCGGCTGCGGGCGCGGATGCCGTATTGCCGGGTGCGCTACGCCTTCTGACCGACCCGGCGGTCCCGACCGCCGCCGCTACGGCGCCAGGTGCTTGTCGAAGAACGCCGTGATGTCTCCGAACACCTCCTTGGTTTCCGGCGCCGCCGGGTCGAACAGGTACTGCGCGTGGGACAAGCCCTCGAAGACCTGCAACTGCGCCTCCACGCCGGCCAGAAACTTGCGCTCCTGCTCGGGAATGCCGAGC
>CAXSEX010000209.1:0-1750 GCA_964236415.1 uncultured Acetobacteraceae bacterium
CCTTGATCGTCCCGCGGTCGATGGGCTCGAGCCGGTTGATCGTGCGGCAGAGCGTCGACTTCCCCGAGCCGGACGGCCCGATGACCACCACCACCTCGCCCTCCGGAACCGCCTGGCGCCACCGCGCAAGACAACGAAGCGCCCGGCCCAATGCCTCCACCATCGTTTCCCCGCCCGGCGTCGGCGCCGTGCCGCGGAACTGGTTCCACGCCTGCCACTCCGGCAAATCCTGCAACGCCTCGAACGCCATCCCGCTCCAATCGCCGAAGTCGATCTCGTCCAGCCCGGCATCCGTCGCGACCTCAAGCCCGAGCGCCGCGGCAATCGGCGCTGCCGTCTCCTGCGCGCGCTGGGACGGGCTGGACACCACCGCCGCGACCGCCCGGCCCGCGAAGTGCCGCGCCAGCCGAAGCGCCTGCTCCCGGCCGCGCTCGTTCAGCGGCACGCCCGGCATCCGCCCCGTCAGCACCCGGCCCAACAGGTTGTGCTCCGCATGGCGGACCAGGTGGAAGACGGTCATTCAGCCTTGGCGTGGTTCCGTTTCACGAAGAAGTCGTTCAGCTTGCTGTCCCACAGCCGCACGCCGCCGGTGATGCCGGCCGTGTTCGGCACGATCTTCACGTCCTTGGGCAGTTCCAGCGAGAGCTTCTGCGCGTCGCCGCCGCCGATGTACAGCATGTCGAAGTTCACCACCGCCCGAAGCTGCGCCAGCGCCCGCTCCACCCGGCGCTCCCATTGCTTCTGGCCCACCTTGTTCAGCGCCTCGACGCCCAGGTACTCGTCGTAGGTCATCTCCTTGCGGATCACGTGCTGGCTCATTTCCAGCTGCGGGGCCAGCCGGCCGTCCTGGTACAGCGCGAAGCCGAAGCCGGTGCCCAGGGTGATCACGCATTCCAGCCCTTGGCCGGAAATCACGCCCAGGCCCTGCACCGTCGCGTCGTTCAGCATGCGCACCGGCTTGCCCAACTGGTCGTGCAGCGCCCCGGCCAAGTCGAAGCCTGCCCAGTCCTTGGTGCCGAGGTTCGGCGCCGTCTGCACGACGGCGTTCTTGATCAGGCCGGGGAAGCCGACGGACACGCGGTCATACGGCCCAAGCTGCTTGGCCAGCCCCACCAGCGCCGGCACGACCCGGTCCGGCGGGGACGGGTGCATCGTCGGCACCTTGACGCGCTTGCCCACGATAGCCCCGTCGCGGTCGAGCAGGCCCGCCTTGAGGTTGCTGCCGCCGACATCGATCGCCAGGGTAATAGGGCCGGGCGCTGACGCATCGGGCAACTCCGGGTCCGCCGTGGGCGCCAGATCGTCCATCACAGCTCCAGGATCCTGGGGCCGGCCTGGGTGCCGGCGACGACGCGGGTGGCCATGCCGATGAACAGCCCGGTCTCGACCACGCCGGTGATGGCCTTGAGGCGGGCATGCAGCGCCGCCGGGTCGTCGATGACGGTGAAGGCGCAGTCGGCGATCAGGTTGCCGCCGTCGGTGCGGAACGGCGCGCCGTCCGGCCCTTGCCGCACCAGCACGTCCGCGCCCGCGTCATGCAGGCGGGCCAGCGTCGATTGCCATCCGAACGTCACGATCTCCACCGGCAGGCGCACCCCGCCGAGGCTCGGCGCCAGCTTGCTTTCGTCCACGATCACCGTCATGCGCCGGCTGGCGGCGGCGACGATCTTCTCCCGCAGCAGCGCGCCGCCCAGGCCCTTGATGAGGTCGAGCGTCCCGGTGTGCACCTCGTCCGCGCCGTCGATGGTGA
>CAXSEX010000209.1:1760-7902 GCA_964236415.1 uncultured Acetobacteraceae bacterium
CGCCCGCGCCTGGGTCGCCGTGCGCTCCGAGGTCGGGATGCCGACGACGCGCAGCCCGGCCTTCACCCGCTCACCCAGCGCCGCCACGGCGAGCGCCGCCGTGGAGCCGGTGCCGAGGCCCAGCACCATGCCGTCCCGCACTTCCGCCACGGCTACCTCGGCCGCCTGCCGCTTGAGCGCGGTTGGGTCCAACGGGTCCGGCATCACGCGGCCCCTGACAGATGTGCGACCACCGCCTGCACGATGTCCATGGGCCGCGGCGCCACGGAAACGACGATGGGGTGCTCGTCGGGCATGGGTTCCTCCAGCGCCGCGAACTGGCTGTCAACCAAGGTCGCCGGCATGTAATGGTTCAGCCGGGCGGCCTGCCGGGCGGCGATCAGCTGCTTGTCGCCTTGCAGGTAAACCAGCCGCACGTCGGGCCGGTCCTTCAAAAGGATGTCGCGGTAGGCGCGCCGCAGGGCCGAGCACGCCACCACGCCACGCCGCCCGGCGGATCGCGTCGCGTCGATCCAAGCGGCGATGGCCGCCAGCCATGGCCAGCGGTCCGCGTCCGTGAGCGGCGTCCCACCGTGCATCTTGGCAACGTTCTCCGGCGGGTGGAAGTCGTCGCCGTCCTCGTATTCCCAGCCGATCCGCCCCGCCAGCAGCGCGGCGATGGTGGTCTTCCCGGAGCCGGAAACGCCCATGACGACGAGGACGGATGGAGCGACCGTGTTCATGGCGGTGACGATAACGCCAAGCGCGCAGCGCTCCTAGCCCGCCGCGGCCTGATCGGCGAACCAATGCAGCTCCCCCGTGGGGTGGTACCGCGCCGCCGGCAGGTCCGCGGCGCCCGCCCGCACCTGGGCCAGCACGTCGCGCTTGTCCGCGCCGGCCACGAGGAAGGCGGCATGGCGGCAGCTTTCCAGCGCCGGGTAGGTGAGCGTGATCCGCGTCGGCTCGCCGGCGGGCGTCACGGCGGCGGCCCAGGCGGTGCGCTCCTTCAGCGCCGGCGTGCCGGGAAACAGCGATGCCGTGTGGCCGTTGGTGCCCAGGCCCAACAGCACGATGTCGAACAGCGGGCGGAGAGGGTCGAGCGTCTGCCCGCCATGATAGGCTTGCAGCGTGATCTGGTAACGCGCGGCGGCTTCCTCGGCCGACATGCCTTCGGTCGGGACCGGATGGATGTTGCCGGGCGGCGCGCCGACCCGGCCCAGCATGGCCTCGGTCGTCATGCGGTAGTTGCTGCGCGCGTCGTCATGCGGCACGAAACGCTCGTCGCCCCAGAACCAATGCACCCGGTCCCACGGCACCCGCTCCGCGAAGGGCGGCGCGGCCAGGGCCTGGTAGAGCAGCTTCGGTGTGGACCCGCCCGACAGCGCGACCGCGGCCGGCCCGGGCCGCGCCTGCAGGATGCCCGTCATCCAGTCCGCGACATGCGCAGCGAGGGCCGGGGCGTCGGCAAGCACCACCGGGTCCATCAGCGCCTCGGCAGGATGAACTGGTCCACCGCCTGCGCCCAGCCGTCCGCGTCGTTGCTCCCGGTGACGACGGCGGCGCGGGCCTGCACCGCGGGCGAGGCGTTGCCCATGGCGACTGCAAGGCCGGCCACGTCGAACATCGGCAGGTCGTTCTCCATGTCGCCCAGCACCGCCACCTCCGCCAGGTCCACGCCCACGTGCGCCGCCAGCATGCGGACGGCGTTGCCCTTGTTCGCCTCGCGGTGCGTCACGTCGAGGTAGTAGGTCTGCGACCGCTTGGCATTGGCCGTGTCGCCGAGCATGGCCTGCAGCTCCGTTTCCAGCCTGGCCAGCAGGGGGGCGTCGTCGGTCACGCCCACCACCTTGCCGGCCTGGCCGACATAGGGGTCGAAGCGTTCGACGATGCGCTCATGGAAGCGCACCGTGTGGCGCTCGTGGTCCACATGCGGGCCGTCCGGGTCCTGCGCCAGCCATTCCTCCGCGGTGAACAGCCAGGCGCTGACGCGGCTGCGGGCGAACAGGTCCAGCGCGGTCCGGGCGGCGTCCGGCGGCACGGTGTGCTGCTCCACCACGGTTCCGTCCGGCTGCGTGATCGTGCCGCCGTTGAACCCGGCCAGCAGGCCCGCCAGCCCCAGTTCCTCCGCGATCCAAAGGATGCCGCGCGGCGGGCGGGCGCTGACGATGGCGAGCGGGATGCCCGCCGCCCGCAGCCGCCCAGCCGCGGCCACGGTGCCGCGCGCCAGCGACTTATCGGTTTGCACCAGCGTGCCGTCCACGTCGGACACCACGAGGCGGACGGGACGGTTCGGGGGGCGGGTCATGCGCCGAGCGCCAGCCAATGGCGACCGTCCCGTTCCAGCAGCGCGTCCGCCGCCGCCGGGCCGGCCGAGCCGGCGGCATAGGGCTGCACGGCCGTGTGGCCGGCCTCCATTGCGTCCAGGATCGGCTGCACGACCTGCCAGCCGGCGTCCACGTTGTCCGCACGCTGGAACAGCGTCGCGTCGCCGATCATCACGTCGTACAGCAGCGTCTCGTATCCGGTGTTGGACGGGGTGTTGAAGTAGTCGGCGTAGCGGAAATCCATCCCCACCCGGCCGAGGTGCAGCGTGGGCCCCGGCACCTTGGCGCTGAGGTTGAGCGTGATGCCCTCGCTCGGCTGCACGTGGATCACCATGGTGTTCGGCGTCAGCTTATCGACCGGCGTGTCGCGGAACAGCGCATACGGCGCCTGCTTGAAGTGCACGACGATCTCCGTGCGCCGCACCGTCATGCGCTTGCCTGTCCGCACGTAGAACGGCACGCCGGCCCAGCGGAAGTTGTCGACCATGAGCCGCAGCGCGATGAAGGTTTCCGTCGTGCTGTCGGCGGCGACATCCGGCTCCCCGCGGTAGCCCGGCATGTCCTGGCCGCCCAGGCGTCCCGGGCCGTACTGGCCACGCACCACGTCCCGCGCCACGGCCCCGGGGTCAAGCGGCTTGACGGCCTGCAGGACCTTGGCCTTTTCCGTCCGCACCGCGTCCGCGTCGAAGCTGTTGGGCGGCTCCATCGCCGTCATCGCCAGCAATTGGAACATGTGGTTCGGCACCATGTCCCGGAGCGCGCCGGTCGGCTCGTAGAACGCGCCGCGCTGTTCCACCCCCACCGTTTCGGCGGCGGTGATCTGCACGTGGTCGATGTAGTTGCGGTTCCACAGCGGCTCGAAGATGCCGTTGCTGAAGCGCAGCGCCACCATGTTCTGCACCGTTTCCTTGCCGAGGAAATGGTCGATGCGATACACCTGGCTCTCGTCCATCTTGTCCAGGATCAACTGGTTGAGCGCCTTGGCGCTGGCGAGGTCGTGGCCGAACGGCTTTTCCACCACCACGCGGCGGAACGCGCCCTCGCCTTCCTTCATCAGCCCGCCATCGGCGAGCCGGGTCAGCACGGGGCCGAAGAAGCGGGCGGCGACGGCGAGGTAGAACACGCAGTTGCCGGGAACCCGGCGCTTGAGGGCTTCATACGTCCCCGCGTCCAGGAGGTCGCCCACCTGGTAGGACAGCCGCTCGCGCACCCAGCCCCAGGCGTCGCCGTTGAGCGTGCCCGGGCTGAACTCCCCGCCCTTGTCGCCGGCAAAGCCCTGCATGGCCTCCGACAAGGCGGCGCGGTAGGCCTCGTCGTCGCGTTGCACCCGGTCAACGCCGATGATCTGGAAGCCGTCCGGCAGCAGCCCGGCCTGCCGCATGTTGTAGATGGAAGGGATCAGCAGACGCTTCGTCAGGTCTCCGCTGGCGCCGAAGATCACCAGCGTGCAGGGCGGCGCCGGGGCGGCGGGCGAAAGGTTCTCGGGACCGGACAGCGCGGCGGAGGCGTCCATGGCTCAGGTTTCCCGCTCGTGTTCCTGCACCTTGACCTCGGCGGGCTTCGGCACCGGCTGCGCGATGACGCCCGGCGTCTTCGGCTCCACGTGGCCGCCGAACCCCGCCCGCATCGCCGACAGCAGCTTGTTGGCGAAGCTGTGGTGCCGGCGGCTCTCGAACCGCGCGAACAGGCTGGTGGTGATCACCGGCGCCGGCACCGACTGCTCGATGGCCGCTTCCACCGTCCAGCGCCCCTCGCCGCTGTCCTCCACCTCGCCCTGGTAGGCCGACAGGTCGCCGTCCTTGGCCAGCGCGATGGCGGTCAAGTCCAGCAGCCAGGAGCTGACAACGCTGCCGCGGCGCCACACCTCGGAAACCTCGGACACGTTGATGTCGAAACGCTCGGCTTCCGGCAGGTGGTCGCTGTTCTTGCTGCGCAGGATGTCGAAGCCCTCGGCATAGGCCTGCATCAGCCCGTATTCGATGCCGTTGTGCACCATCTTGACGAAGTGCCCGGCGCCGGCCGGGCCTGCGTGGATGTAGCCCTGCTCGGCCCGCGGGTCGTGCCCGTCCCGCTCCGGCGTCCGCTCGATGGTGCCGATGCCGGGCGCCAATGTCGCGAAGATCGGGTCGAGGCGCTGCACCGCCGCGTCCTCCCCGCCGATCATCATGCAATAGCCGCGCTCGATCCCCCAGATGCCGCCCGACGTTCCGACATCGACGTAGGTGATGCCCTTGCCGGCGAGTTCCTTCGCCCGCCGCATGTCATCCTTGTAGAAGGTGTTGCCGCCGTCGATGATCGTGTCGCCCTCGCTGAGCAACCCGCCCAGCTCGGCCACCGTCGTCTCGGTGATCTTGCCCGCCGGCAGCATGACCCAGACGGCGCGGGGCGGCGAAAGCTTCGCCACCATGTCCGCAAGGCCACTGGACGGCGCGGCCCCCTTGTCCGCCAGGGTGTGCACCGCCGCCTCGTTCCGGTCGTAAACGACGGTGCGGTGCCCGGCGCGCATCAGGCGCTGGCTGATGTTGCCGCCCATGCGGCCGAGGCCGATGATCCCGAGTTCCATGCTTCCGCTCTCCCTACAGCGCCGCATCCACGGCGCGGGCCAGCCGCGCCAGCCCGGCATCCACGTCCGCGCCCAAGTGGACCCGCAGCGCCCGCCGTCCCCGCTCCGCCAGCACGTCGAAGTCGCCGCGCGCCTGCGCCGCCTTCACCGTGCCGAAGCTGTACTTCTCGCCGGGCACGGACAGGTCCTTCGCATCGTCGGCGGTGATCTGCAGCACCACGCCGCTGTTCGGCCCGCCCTTGTAGGCCTGGCCCGTCGAGTGCAGGAAACGCGGCCCGAAACCCACGCAGGTCGCCACATGCTTGGCGTCGCGGATGCGGATGCGCAGCGCCTGCAAGGCCTCGATGTGCGCGGCGTTGCGGTCGATGTAGGCCAGCAGCGCCACGTAGTCGCCGGGTCCGGCGCGGTCCAGGTGCGCCTTGACCACCGCGTCCAGGCTGTCATGCCGCAGCGCGTCCTGGTCGCGCGGGTCGGTGAACAGCTTGATCCCGTCCGACATCAGGAACGGCGCCTCCTCCGGCAGCGTGCCCGTGGCGGCGTAGGCGTCCGTCAACTTCCGCGTCTCGACCTTGCTCGCCTCCACGTCCGGCTGGTCGAACGGGTTGATGCCGATCACCGCGCCGGCGACGGCGGTGGCGAACTCCCATAAGAAGAATTGCTGCGCCACCTGGGTCGTGTCCGACAGCGACAAGCGCACGACCGGCTGGCCGGCCTTCTCCAGCGCCGCCACCGCCGCGTCTTGCGCCGCGTCGGGCGCGCTTGTCAGGCGCAGGTAGGCGAACACGCGATCCTCGCCATACACGCCCGGCGCCCCTAGCGGCTCCAAGTCCACCGGGACGATGCCGTGGCCCTGCTTGCCCGTGCTTTCCGCGAGCAGCTGCTCCAGCCAGGCGCCCACGTCGTAGATGCCGGGGCTGGCGATGATCGTCACCTTGTCCCGCCCGGCTTTTGCCGCGGTGCCGATGATGGCGCCGAGCTGCACGCCAGGGTTCTCGTCCGGCGGGGTGCCGGCGGCGCAGCTCCGCTGCATCAGCGCGGCCGAGTACAGGAACTCCTTCAAGTCCAGGCCCATCGCCGCCGCCGGCACCATGCCGAAGTTGGACAGCACGGAATAGCGCCCGCCGATGGCCGGGTCGCCCATGAATACCCGGCGGAAGCCGTCAGCCTCCGCCACCTGCTGCATCTTGGCGAACTGCCAAGCGTACATGGAGCTTGCGCCCAGGTAGCGGACCTTGCCCGCTTTCACCACGTCGTGCAGCGCCTCCATGGTCTCCTC
>CAXSEX010000210.1:0-7899 GCA_964236415.1 uncultured Acetobacteraceae bacterium
CCAAGGTTGTCATACCACGACCTCCCGGGGTCGGCACAAGCCCTGGGGGTTGGCACAGGCTTGGCTGCGTGCGAAATCCGCCCGGCATGTCAGTCATCCTCGCCAGCCGCCCCAACGTTTACACCGGCAGCCCGCTGGACCGCGCGGACGGGCGGCGCACGGACGAGGCCTGGATCGCCGAACGCCTGGCCGACCCCGGCAGCCGCTGGGTCCCGGTTTGGCGCGCCCGCACCCTGTTCCGCGGCCTAGACGAGGGCCGGCCGGAGGCGGTGTTCCTGACCGGGGAAGCGGCGTCCGCACTGCGGCTGGCCGGCGGGCCATGGGCGTTCCTCGGCTTGCAGGACGGCACCGCGGTGTTCACGGTGGATGCCAGCGCCGTGGACGACCCGCTGCCGCTGCTGCCGGACGGGGCGGCGCGGTTCGAGGACCTGCGGCAGATCGGCCCCGGCCTCGCCGCCAACGAGGCCGCGATCCTGGCCCATGCCCGCGGGCTGATGCACTGGCGCACCCGGCACGGCTTCTGCGGCGTGTGCGGCGGGCGGTGCGAGCCGCGGAGCGCCGGGCACGCGATGGCCTGCACCGCGTGCCAAGCGCAGCACTTCCCCCGCACCGACCCGGCCGTCATCATGCTGGTGCACCGCGGCGGGCGCGCGCTGCTGGGCCACTCGACGCGCTTCCCGAAGGTCACGATGTACTCGACCCTCGCGGGCTTCGTGGAGCCGGGCGAAAGCCTGGAGGAGGCGGTGGCGCGCGAGGTGTTCGAGGAAAGCGCCATCCGTGTCGGCACCGTGCGCTACCACAGCAGCCAGCCCTGGCCGTTCCCATCCAGCATCATGCTCGGCTTCTACGCGGAGGGGCTGACGGAGGAGATCACCATCGACCCGGCCGAATTGCAGGACGCCCGCTGGTTCTCCCGCGCTGAGCTGCGCGACCCCGACGCGCACGGGTTCAGCCTGCCGCGCCGGGACAGCATCGCCCGGCGCTTGATCGAGGACTGGGTGGCGCACGGATGAGCCGGGGGGCGGCCCTGGCACTGCTGGCGCTGCTGGCGGCCTGCGCGCCGGAAACTCCCGCTGACCGGGCCTGCGACGCGGCGGTGGACAACGATCCCACCGTCAAGGGACTGATCATGAAGGGTCTCGGCAACCCGTATTTCCTGGACAACAGCCAGGAGCAGCTGAAGGCGGCCAAGCAGAAGGCGCAGCTGGCCTGCCTGCGTAACCGCGGCCTGGTCCCCCCGGGCGGGGTGGAGCGGCAGAAACCCATCACCTGACCGGAGGACGCACCCTGGACACCATCCGCATCGCCTCGGGCGGCTTTTCCTTCACCGCGCGGTTCGAGGACGCGACTGCTCCGCAGACCTGCGCCCGGTTCCGCGCCCTGCTGCCCTACCGCCAGCGCATCATCCATGTGCGCTGGAGCGGGGAGGCCTGCTGGATTCCGCTCGGCGACTTCGACACCGGGCTGCCGTATGAAAACGCGACCTCCTACCCGGCGCCGGGCCAGATCCTGCTGCACACCGGCAGCGTCAGCGAAACCGAGATCCTGCTGAGCTACGGCGCCTGCTGCTTCGCCAGCAAGGCCGGGCAGCTTGCGGGCAACCATTTCCTGACGGTCACGGAGGGGGTGCAGGATTTAGTGACGCTCGGCAAGAAGACGCTTTGGGAAGGGGCGCAGGAGATCGTGTTCGGGGCATAGGGCGCCGCAGCATGGCAAGCGGAACGACACCGAACCCGGCACCGTAGGTTTCGGACACGCCTGAGACCTCGGCCCTGCTGCTCGCCACCTTTGCCGAGCTTTACCGCCACGAGGTTGGGGCACAAGAGGACGTGCACCGCACCCTGCCGTTCTTCGGCACTGCGCTAGGTATCGTAGTCACTGCCCTTGCTTACACAGCCGGGCGCTTGCCGAGGTGGCCGGACATCACGAGTCCTGAAGGCCGGGTCTTCTTCTGCCTTGCGGGCGTATTCTTGAATTTAGCCGTCCTCGCCGCGCTATACGTACTGATCCTGCTCGCGATGGTCACCAAGCGCCGTGATTACGAGCGGATCGGACCCGAGCCTGCCTTGCGATCGCGGTTTGCCGAGTTGCGGGCGCTCCACAACGACCCAACCCTTTCTGGAAACGAAAGGGATCAAAGGATCACCAACGACCTCCGGCATGTGCTGCTTGATTCCTACGCGACGGTGACGCCGCTCAACCGTGATCTGAACCGATACCGCCATAGGCTTCGGGCGAACGCCTCAGTGCTCCTGGCTGTAAGCTTGAATTTGGTGCTGGCTGCGACCATTGTTGCCATTGTGGTTGACAAGCTGGGTTATTTTCCAAAGGCGACGCCATGAGCCAAAAGCCAAGCGTGGATCTCGCACCGTCCTGGCGTGCGGCGACAGTGCAGACGCCGGCATCATTGGAACCGGAGGCCATGTCGCGCGATGCGCTCCGGCGCAAGCTCTTAGAACCGGTCACCTACACTCAGCCAGACGGGGCTGACCTGTTCCCGAGCATGGAGTCAGTCAAAGCGTTTTTCAAAAGATTGCGCCGAGCCTAACCTAATCCCCGCCCAGCCGCGTCCGGAACAGCGCACGCGGGTAAACGCCCAGCACATGGGTTTCAGCACTGAAGAAGCTCAGTTCCTCCAGCGCGCGGGCCAGGGCCGGTTGCTCGGGGTGGCCGTCCACGTCGCACAGGAACTGCGTCGCGGTGAACTCGCCGTGCAGCATGTAGCTTTCCAGCCGCGACATGTTGACGCCGTTGGTGGCGAATCCGCCCAAGGCCTTGTACAGCGCCGCCGGCACGTTGCGGACGCGGAACACGAAGGTGGTCATCAGGTCGATCCGGTCGCGCGGCAGCGCGTGCGGCTGCTGCGCCATGACGTAGAAGCGCGTCGTGTTGTGCGGGGCGTCCTCCACGTTGGCGCGCAGCACGTCCAGCCCATAGATCTCGGCTGCCAGCTTGGACGCGATGGCCGCGTCCTCGCGGCGCGCCCACTCCGCCACCAGCTTTGCCGACCCAGCGGTGTCCGCCTCCACCACCGCGTCCGCGTCCAGTTCGTGCAGGATCGCCCGGACCTGGCCCAGCGCCACGGCGTGCGAGTGGACGCGGCGCACGTCCCCGATCTTGGCGCCGGGCGCGCCCAGCAGGCAATGCTCGACCCGTTGGAAATGCTCGCCGATGATCGACAGGCCGCTGCCGGGCAGCAGGGCGTGGATGTCGGGCACCCGGCCGGCGAGGCTGTTCTCGCACGGCAGCATCGCGAGCGCCGCGGTGCCGGCGCGCACCGCGTCCATCGCGTGCTCGAAGGTGTGGCACGGCAGCGGCGTCAGCTCGGGATAGGCGCTGCGGCAGGCAAGGTCGGAGTAGGCGCCGGGCAGGCCTTGGAATGCGATCTGGGTCATGAGGTCTCCAACAGGGCGCGGGCGCGGAGCAGGTCGGCGGGCGTGTCCACGCCGAAGGCCCCGTGCTCCACCCGCGTGCAGGCGATGCGCATGCCCCCCTCCAGCGCCCGCAGCTGCTCAAGCTTTTCCCGCCGTTCCAACGGGCTTTCCGGCAGGCTGACGAAGCGGGCCAGGGCGGCGCGGCGATAGGCGTAGATGCCGACGTGGTGCCAAAGCGGCCCGTCGCCGGCGGGGATGGCGGCGCGGGAGAAGTACAGCGCCGCCGCGACCGTCTGCCCGTCCGCGAAGGCGCAGGCGGCCTTGACCACTTGCGGCGCCGCCGCTTCCTCTGGCGACAGGATCGGCGCCACCAGGGTCGCGATGTCGAACCCGGGGGCGGCCGGGTCGGACAGCGGGGCGGCCACCACCCGGAGATGGCCCGGCGGCAGCGTGGGGAAGTCGCCTTGCAGGTTCACCACCACGTCGTGCGCGCCCTGGGGGTCCAAGGCCGCCAGCGCGGCCTGCACCCGGTCGGACCCGGACGGCAGCGCCGGGTCGGTCAGCACGGCGGTGCCGCCCGCTGCCCGCACGGCATCCGCGATCTCCGGGTCGGCGCAGGCGACGGCCACCGGGCCGATGCCGGCCTCCCGCGCGCGGTCGAGCACGTGCAGAACCATGGGCTTGCCCGCGATGGGCGCCAGCGGCTTGCCCGGCAGGCGGAAGGACGCCATGCGGGACGGGATCACGACAATCGGGTTCACGAGGCAGCGCGGGGTTGATGCGGGAGGGTTTGCATAGCGTGCGGCGCACATTAGGTAGGCAAGTCCGCCGGTGCAACGCCCGGCCCCTTGGAGCACCCGTCCCATGCGCCACGCCTTGACCGCCGCCACCACCCTTATGCTGCTCGCCGCCGCGCCGGCCTGGGCGCAAACGCAGCAGATGACCCAGCCCTCCACCTCGCAGAACCAGTCGCAGGCTGTGCAGAACCAGGCCGAGCAGCCGGCCAACGCCCGGGAAGTCGCCCCGACCGCGCCCGTCGCCACAGAGAATGGCGTGACCAAGCCGCAAGGACCCGTCAGCGGCCCGACCAGCCAGGGGCCGAACGGCAAGAGCCAATAGAAACCGCATGCAGGCGCTGATCGCCGCGGCGGAGGCGGCGGCCGATGTCGCCGCCGCGGCGGTCCGCCCGTTCTTTCGCGCAGGTGTCAGTGCCGACCTGAAAGGCGATGCCAGCCCGGTCACGGTGGCCGACCGCACGGCGGAACTCGCGATGCGCGCCGTGCTGTCGCAGCGTTTCCCCGAGCATGGCATCCTGGGCGAGGAGTTCGGCCTGGACCGCCCGGACGCCCGGCTGCGCTGGGTGCTGGACCCCATCGACGGCACCCGCGCCTTCATCACCGGCCGGCCGACCTTCGGCACCCTGATTGCCCTGCTGGACGGCACGACCCCGATCCTGGGCGTGATCGACCAGCCGATCACCGGGGAACGCTGGATTGGCCTGGCCGGGCAGCCGACCCGGTTCCAAGGCACCCACGGCCGGGCCGGCTGCCGGCCCTGCGCTGGGAGAGGCCGAGCTGTCCTGCACCGCGCCCGAAATCTTCGCCCCGGCGCAGTCCGCCGTTTGGCAGCGCCTTGCCGCCGCGGTGCGGCGCACGTCCTGGGGCGGGGATTGCTACGCCTACGGGCTGCTGGCGCTCGGCGCCATCGACGTGATCGCCGAGCCGGGCCTCCAGGTCTGGGACTGGGCCGCGCTGGTGCCGGTGATCGAGGGCGCGGGCGGGCGCATGACCGATTGGCAGGGCCGCCCCCTGCATCCGGACGGCGACGGCTGCGCGCTCGCGGTCGGCGACCCGGCGCTGCTGGCGCCCGCCCTGGCGCTGCTGGCGGCTTGACGCGGGCCGTGCCGCCCCCTGCTATGGCCTGACCTGGTTCCGGAGGCCCCATGCTGCGCTGCCTGCTGTTCCTGTTGCTTGCCGTGCCTGCGCAGGCGCAGGTCACGCGCAGCCATGCCGTCACCATCCTCGGCACCCCCGCCTTGCCGGCGGATTTCCCGTACTTTCCCTACGTGAACCCGGATGCGCCGAAGGGGGGCGAGGCGGTGTTCGCGATGGTCGGCAGCTTCGACGGCTTCAACCCCTACATCCTGCGGGGCAACGCGGCCATCGGCACCGGCGCATCGTGGCAGCCCGGCGTCGGCGGCACCGGCGCCGGGTCGGCGGGCGGCCATGTGTGGGAAACCTTGCTGGTCGGCTCGGCGGACGAGGTGGCGACCGGCTACGGCCACTTGGCCGAGACGGTCGAGGTGCCCGCCGACCGCATGTGGATCGCCTTTGAGCTGCGGCCGGAGGCGCGCTTCTCCGACGGCACGCCCGTGACCGCGCAGGACGTGGCCTGGACGTTCAAGACGCTGATGGAGAAGGGCCGCCCCTCCGTCCGCGTCGCCTATGCCGACGTGCAGGACGCGGTGGCGGAAAGCGAGCGCCGGGTGGTGTTCCATTTCAAGTCGAACCAGAACCGCGACCTGCCGCTGGCTGTCGGCGGCCTGCCGGTGCTGTCGGAGAAGTGGTGGTCCACCCGCGACTTCACCAAGCCGCTGACCGAGCCGCCCTTGGGCAGCGGGCCGTACCGCGTCGAGAAGTTCGAGCTGGGCCGCAGCGTGACCTATGCGCGCGACCCCAACTGGTGGGCGCGGGACCGGCCCACGGGAAAGGGGTTCCACAACTTCGACCGCGTGCGGATCGAGTATTTCCGTGATCCCACGGTGGCGATGCAGGCGTTCAAGGCCGGGCAGATCGACTACCGGCAGGAGAACATCTCGAAGGAATGGGCGACCGGCTACGACTTCCCCGCCGTGCGCAACGGGCTAGTGCGCCGCGACGAGATCGAGCACCACCTGCCGGTCGGCATCCAGGGCTTTTCCATGAACACGCGGCGCCCGATGTTCGCCGACGCCCGGGTGCGGGAGGCGATGGCGCAGGTGTTCGACTTCGAGTGGATGAACAAGAACCTGTTTTTCAGCACCTACAACCGCACCCATAGCTACTTCGGCAACACGGCGCAGGAATCGACGGGGTTGCCGGGCATGGCCGAGCAGGCGCTGTTGGCGCCGTTCCGCGACAAGCTGCCCGCGGCGCTGTTCACCGAGCCGTTCCGGATGCCCGAAACCGATGCCTCCGGCAACAACCGCGAGGGCCTGCGCCGGGCCTTGGCGCTGCTGAAGGAGGCGGGCTGGACCATCCGCGACCGCAAGCTGGTGGACGGCGCGGGCAAGCAGATGGCATTCACCATCCTGCTCAGCGATCCCAGCCTGGAGCGGGTGGCGCTGCCGTACCAGCAATGGCTGCAGCGCCTGGGCATCGAGGTCGGCATCCGCACGGTGGACAGCGCGCAGTTCGAGCGGCTGACGGACGACTTCGACTTCGACATGACGACGATGATCTATCCCGGGTCCGACCTGCCGGGGAACGAGCTGCGGGACGAGTTCTCCTGCATCGGCGCCAAGACGCCGGGCGGCAGCAACCTGTCCGGCGTTTGCGACCCGGCGGTCGATGCGCTGATCGAGAAGGCCGTCGAGGCGCAGGACCGCGAAACGCTGGCCACCGCCGGGCGGGCGCTCGACCGGGTGCTGCTGCGCGGTTGGTACATGGTGCCGAACTGGCACAACGAGCGGTTCAACATCGCCACCTGGAACCGCTTCGGCCGGCCGACGCAGCCGATCCGCGACGGCTTCGTGCTGGACAGCTGGTGGATCGACCCGAATCTCTCCGCCCGGGCCGACACGGCGCGCAAGCCGGTGAATTAGGCTTGGCGAACTACCTGCTGCGCCGGTTGCTGCTGCTGATCCCCACGCTGCTGGGCATCATCGCCATCAACTTCGCCGTGGTGCAGTTCGCGCCCGGCGGGCCGGTCGAGCAGGCCATCGCCGAGACGCGCGGGCGCGGCGGCGACGCGACGGCGCGCATCACCGGCGCCACCAGCGACAACGGCGCCTACCGCGGCGCCCGGGGCCTGGACGCCAAGCAGATCGAGGAGCTGAAACGCCAGTTCGGCTTCGACAAGCCGGCGGGCGAGCGGTTCCTCGCCATGCTGGGCGGCTATCTCAGCTTCGATTTCGGGCGCAGCTTTTTCCGGGACCAGACGGTGGTGGCGCTGGTCTTGCAGAAGATGCCGGTGAGCATCTCGTTGGGCTTGTGGTCCACCCTGCTGATCTACCTCGTCAGCATCCCGCTCGGCATCAAGAAGGCGGTGCGGGACGGCAGCCGGTTCGACGTGGCGAGCAGTGCCGTGGTGCTGGTGGGCTACGCGGTGCCGGGCTTCCTGTTCGCGATCCTGCTGGTGGTGCTGTTCGCAGGCGGCAGCTTCTTGCAGGTTTTCCCGTTGCGCGGGCTGACCAGCGCCGGGTCGGGGGAGTGGTCGTGGCCGGCGCGGGTGGCCGATTACGCCTGGCACATGGTGCTGCCGACGGTGGCGCTGGTGGCGGGCGGGTTCGCCGGGCTGACCATCCTGACCAAGAACTGCTTCCTGG
>CAXSEX010000211.1:0-3008 GCA_964236415.1 uncultured Acetobacteraceae bacterium
CTGGGCGAACAACGTGTATGTCGCCGTGGCCAACGCTTCCGGGTTCGACGGCGTGTACTCGTACTTCGGCCACTCCTCCATCATCGGCTTCGACGGCCGCACGCTCGGCGAGTGCGGCACGGAGGAGAACGGCATCCAGTACGCGGCGCTGTCGAAGTCGCTGATCCGCGACGCCCGGCAGAACATGCAGTCGGAGAACCACCTGTTCAAGCTGCTGCACCGCGGCTACACCGGGATGATCAACTCCGGCGAGGGCGACAAGGGCGAGGCGTCCTGCCCGTACGACTTCTACGCCAAGTGGATCGCCGATCCCGAGGCGACGCGGGAGATGGTGGAAGCCATGACCCGGCCCGCCATCGGCACCGACGAATGCCCCATCGAAGGCATCCCGACCGAGGCCTCCGCCCACCGCTAGGCTGTTCCAGGGCCAGGGGCGGCGTCCCTGGCCCTTACCGCCGCGCCAGCCTGAAATACAGCCCTGACAAGCGCGCCGGCAGTTCGGCCAGGTCCCGCACCGCAATGGTGTTCGAGGGGCCGAACACCGCCGCCGCCGACCCCACGCCCTCCGGGTCCAGCACCACGCCGAACACGTCGATTCCCGCCCGCTTCAGCCCGAGCGCCGCCCGCCGCGCGTCGATCACAAGCTCCTGCCCGCGGGCCACGTCGATGTCCGACGGCTCCCCGTCCGTCAGCACCAGCAGCAGCCGGCGCCAGGCGCGCGACCCCGCGAACTCCGCCCGTGCGTGGCGCAGTGCCGCGCCCAGCCGGGTCGAAAGCTCCGGCCGCAGCCCGGCCAGGCGGGACAAGGCTGCCGCGTCGAACCGCTCGCCAAAGGCCTTGATGTCCGTCATCCGCACGTCTTCCCGCCCGTTCGACGCGAAGGCGCAGAGCTTGAACGCATCGCCCCGCTGCTCCAGCGCCTCGCCAAGCAGCGACACCGCGAGGCGCTGCACGTCGAGCGCGCTCCGTCCGTCCGCCAGCCGCGCCGCCATGGAGGCCGAGGTGTCGAGCATGACGATGGTGGCCAGGTCGCGGCTGCGCGGCCGGGTGATGCGGAACACCCGCGTATCCGGCGTGAGGCCGGCGCGGAGCGCGACCGTCGCGTCCAGCGCGGCGTCCATGTCCAGGTCGTCCCCGTCCGGCTGCTGCTTCAGCCGTGCCGGACGGCCGATCGCGGCGGCGCGGACCAGCCCGGCGATCTGCCGCCGCAGCGCCGCCTGCGCCTCGACGGCCGCCCGGAGCGGCGCCGGGTCGGCAGGGCGGGCCGGCACCTCGCGCAGCACGGTCCAGTCCGGGCGCTCGACGCCGGCGGTGGCGTCCCATTCCGGGTAGGTGGCGATGACGGTGCCGCGGTCGTCCGCCGCGGCGTCCCGCGCCCGCCCGGCGCCCTCGCCGCCACCGCTGCCGCCCGCGGCGTCGCTCCGGCCGCGGGCGGCCTGCACTTGGAGGTCGAGCGCCTGGGCGGGATCGTCCGGCGGCTCCCAAAGGTGGTGCCCGTCGTCGCGGTACTCAGGCTCGATCACGTAGTCGCGCCAGTTGAACTGCACCCGCATCTGGCCGAGGTCGTGCCCCAGGACGCGGCCGACCCGCAAGCTGAGCGCCGGGTCATGGAGGCCGCGTGCCGCTTCTTCTGCGAACATCGCGCGGGCCTTGGCGACGAACCCGTCGGGGTCCGCGTGCGCCGGGTCGAACAGGGCGCGGGACAGCCGCGCCATCAGGACCGTCGCCGTGCGCGGCCCGTCCGGCGGCGCGGCGTGGAACGGCGCCCACAGCCGGCGAAGCCCGGGGAAGCGCCGCATCGCCAACGCCTCGACCCGCGCGTCCTCGATCAGCGTGACGAGCGCGAGTTGCAGCGGCTTCAACGGACCGGCCGCATGGCGCACCGGCGGCTGCGCCAGGTGGGCGGAAGCGTGCGCGGCCGTCGCGAGGTACAGCCGCCGGGCTGCCGCCCCCACGTCCACCGCCTCCACGTCCGCCGCGACCGAGGGCGGCATCAGGACGACCCGGCCGGCCAGGCTGGCGCGCGGCTGCGGGCTGTCGGACGGCCCGGCGCGCAGGGTGGCCACGTCGCCCCAGACCGCCCTTGAATAAGCGGACAGCAGGCGCGACAACGCCTCGAACCCCGGCACGTCCGGCCGCCGCGTCAGCAGCGCCCGCGCCCATGGGTCCTCAAGCGCGAAGAACGCCCGGCGCCGCGCGGGGTCCTTCGCATACGCCTTCAGCCCGGCCGCGACGAAATCCGCGAACACTCGGCCGCGCCGGTCGGCCAGAAGCCTTTGCGCATGGCGCGCGGCCGGCGCCACGCAGTCCGCAGCCTCCCGCGCCAGCCGTTCCAATCCCTGCCACCATCGGCGCAGCGCCTCGTCTCCGTCCGCCGTGCCCATGGCACTCGGCAGGGCTTCCAGGCAGGCGAGCGCCGCCCGCGCGCCCGCGTCCCGGCACACCGCCGCCGCCGCCCGTCCGCTCGCGGCCTGCATGCGCAGGGACGCCGTGCCGCCGGCCGCGGCGCTCCAGAACGCGAGCTGGCAGGCCGGCCCGGCATTGACCTCGATTAGCTCCAGCGCCGCCGCCGCCCAATCCTCCAGGGCCGCCGCGTCGTGCTTCGGCAGGCGCCGCCACGCCCGCTCGAAGCCGGACCGCAGTGCGTCGCGGTGCCGCACCAGCCGGTGCAGCCGCGCGGCAGCGTCCCCGTGTGCCGTGATGATCAGCGTGCGTGCCGGCGCGCTCATGCCATGCAGGCGGCGACCGCGTTGTCCAGCGCGTCCCGCATGTCGGCGTCGTCCGTGATCGGCAGCACGACGCCCGCGCGCACCGCGTCGTGCAGCGAAACGCCGCCGGCCAGCAGCCGCCCGGCGTGGATCAGCATCCGGGTCGAGGCGCCCTCGTCCAGCCCGTGGCCGCGCAGGTGGCGCGACCGCTCGCCGATCCGCACCAGGCGGCGGGCGGCGGCCTCGTCGATCCCGGCCTCCTGCGCGATGATCGCCGCCTCCACGGCCGGCGCCGGGTAG
>CAXSEX010000211.1:3018-7879 GCA_964236415.1 uncultured Acetobacteraceae bacterium
CTTCACCTGCAGCGCATTCGCCTCCGTCTTGTCGCCAGATTGCTGTTGCAGCCGCGTCACGCGCGGCAGGATGCCTTCGAGATTCTGGATGTGATGCCCGGCCTCGTGCGCGATGATCGCCGCCTGCACGGCCGGCGCCGGGTAGTTGAAATCGACCGCGACGAACCGCTGCTTCGTCGATTCCTTCAGGTCCTTGATGGCGCTCTGATATCCAGGGTTGTACGAGATCACGAGCTGGAAGTCCGGGTGCGCCTGCACGAGTTCCCCCTTGCGGTCGAGCGGCAGCACCCGGCGGCTGTCGCCGAGCGGATGGATCACGACCGTCGTGTCCTGCCGGGCCTCCACGATCTCGTCGAGGTAGCAGATCGCCCCGTGGCGCACCGCGAGCGTCAGCGGCCCGTCGTGCCAGACCGTGCCCTCGGCCGTCAGCAGGAAACGCCCGACGAGGTCGGCGGCCGTCATGTCCTCGTGGCAGGAGACGGTGATGAGCGGACGCCCGAGCCGCCAGGCGATGTGCTCGGCGAACCGCGTCTTGCCGCAGCCGGTCGGGCCTTTCAGCATCACCGGCAGGCGCTGCCGGAACGCCGCCTCCACGATGCCGACCTCGTTGCCGGACGGCTCGTAGTAGGGTTGCTCGGCGATCCGGAAGCCGGACAAGTCCATCGTGGGGTCCTCCAAGGGAGCCTGCGGATTACAGCACCGCATGGCGCAGCCGCATACCCTCGCGACGGCCCCGGGCATTGCATGATGGCAGGACTCGCCTGGCCGTGGTAGCTGCGGGCCGCAAGGCGGGTGATCGCGGGACCGCGGCCCGGGGCACCGTCATGCGCCGCACGTTGACCGTCCACCCCCATCGGGATGCCGCATGACCCTGATCCTCACCAACGCCCGCCTCGTGCTTCCGGATGCGGTCGTGCCGGGCACCGTCGTGGTGGAGGACGGACGCATCGCGGACGTGCAGCCCGGCCGCCGCAGCCAGGCGCCGGGCGCCGTGGACCTCGGGGGCGACACGCTGATGCCCGGCATCGTCGATGTGCACACCGACAACCTGGAGCGTCAGGTGCAGCCCCGCAGCAACGCGCGCTGGCCGTCGCGCTCCGCCATGGCGGCGCACGACGCGCAGTGCGCGGCGGCGGGGGTGACGACGGTGCTGGACGCGCTGTGCCTGGGCGACCTCGGCTTCGACAAGGACCGCGTGCGCACCTTCCACGACGGCGTGGCCGACCTGGACGCGCTGGCCGACACCGGGCTGCTGAAGTCCGAGCACTTCCTGCACCTGCGCTGCGAGCTGCCGGCGCCCGACATGATGGAGCTGCTCGACCCCGTCGCCGAGCATCCCCGCGTCCGCATGGTCAGCCTGATGGACCACAGCCCCGGCATCGGCCAGTACGCGAACCTCGACCGCTACCGCGCCATGCGGCTGCGGGAAGGGCACAACCTTTCCTGGAACGAGAACCGCATCCTCGAACTGCACGAGCAGCGCGCCCGGACGCGCGGCCCGAACCGCCGGGCGCTGCTGGCCCGCATCGCGCCGCTCGGCATCATGCTGGCCAGCCACGACGACAACACGGCGGAGGAGGTGGCGGAGAACGCCGCCGACGGCATCCGCATCAGCGAGTTCCCGGTTTCGGTGCTGGCGGCGACGGAGGCGCGGGCGCGCGGCATGGATGTGATCGCCGGCGCCCCCAACATCGTGCGCGGCGGCTCGCATTCCGGCAACGTCTCGGCGGCTGACCTGGTGCGCCTGGGCGTGGTGGACGCCTATGCCAGCGACTACGTGCCGTCCAGCCTGTTGGAAGCCGCCTTTGCCAGTGTCAGGCAAACGGGCATCACCCTGCCGCAGGGCGTCGCCATGGTGACGACGAACCCGGCGCGCATGGCCGGGCTGCCTGACCGCGGCCGGATCGAGCAGGGGCTGCGCGCCGACCTGCTGCATGTGCGGGAGCACGAGGGGATGCCGGTCGTCCGCCAGGTTTGGCGCGGCGGGGAGCGGGTGAGCTAGGCCATGCCTGCGGAGCAGGCAAGATGACCCCGCCTGCGGAGCAGGCAAGATGACCCCCCTGCGGAGCAGGTGAACTGACCGTGCGCGTCGCGCTGTACTACGCCCCCGCCCTGTCCGACCCGCTGTGGCCGGCGGCCTGCGCCTGGTTGGGCCGCGACCCGGAAACCGCGGCCACCCTGCCGCAGCCCGGCCTGCCGGACATCCGCGCCGTCACCGCCGACGCCCGGCTGTATGGCTTCCACTGCACGCTGAAGCCGCCGATGCGGCTCCGGACGAACTACGGCGCCTTCGTGGACGACGCGGCAGCCCTGGCGCGCGGGCTGGCCCCATTCGCCATGCCGCGGCTGCATGTGGCGGACCTGTCGGGGTTTCTCGCCGTGCGGGAGGCCGAGCCGTGCCCCGCGCTCCGTGCCCTGGCCGATGCGTGCGTCGCCGGGGTGGACCGCCACCGGGCACCGCCGGAGGAGGCCGAATTGGCCCGGCGGCGCCAAGGCGGGCTGTCCGCGGCGCGGGAAGCGAACCTGCTCCGCTGGGGCTACCCCGGCGTGTTCGACGAGTGGCGCTTCCACATGACGCTGACCCGGCGCTTGACAGACGCGGAGCGCGCCGTGTTCCTGCCGGCCGCAACGGCGCACCTGGCGAGTGCGCTGCCGCACCCGCGCCAATTGGAAGACATCTGCGTGTTCACCCAGGCCGCACCCGGCGCCCCGTTCACGATTGCAGAGCGTCTCCCGATGCGCGGGTGATCGCGGCCAGCAGCTCGCGCACCCCCGCCTCCACCGAGCCGTCGTTCACCACCGTCTGCCGGTCCACCGGCAGCCGCAGCTCGATGGAGCGGGCCAGGCGGCGGGCCACGTCCACCGCGTCCTCCCGCCCGCGGGCCGCGAGCCGCAGCGCCAGCACGTCCGCCGGCGCCGAGACCTCGATCACCGAGACCGGGAAGCGGGCCGCCGCCTCCGCCACCACGGCGCGGGACACGTTGACGATCACGACCCGGCCGCGCGCCAGGTCCATCGAGATGTCGGCGGGGATGCCGTACTGCATGCCGTGCGCGCGCCAGGTCAGCGCGAAGTCGCCGGCCTGCTTGCGCAGTTCGAACGCCTGCTCGGTCACGCTTTCGTGGGCTTCCTGCCCCATGTCGCCGGGCCGGGTGATGACGCGGCGCACGAAGCGGAAGCGCAGGTCGTCCGCCAGCGCGTCGCGGGCGCCGTTCAGCAGGGTGTCTTTGCCGGCCCCGGACGGCCCGACGATCAGGATCAGCATCAGCACTCCGCATCCAGCACACGTTTTACGCGACCGGACCTTGGCGGTAGGCTGGGCAGCGCGCAACCCGGAGGCGGCTTCCCATGCTCACAACGTGGTTCACCACACGACCCGAGATCGCCGGCACCTTCGGCGTGGCCGCCAGCACGCACTGGCTGGCAACCGCCGTCGGCATGGCGGTGCTGGAGCGCGGCGGCAACGCCTTTGACGCCGCCGCCGCGGCGGGCTTCGTGCTGCAGGTCGCCGAGCCGCACCTGAACGGACCCGGCGGCGACGCGCCGATCATCGTCCACAGCGCCCGGACCGGCACGCAGCATGTGGTCTGCGGCCAGGGCACGGCGCCCGAGGCCGCGACGCTTGCCCACTTCGCGTCGCTCGGCCTCGACCTGATCCCGGCGACCGGGCTGCTGCCCGCGGTGGTGCCGGGCGCATTCGGCGCGTGGTGCCGGATGCTGCGGGACTGGGGCACCTGGGAGCTGGCGGACGTTCTCGCCTACGCCATCGGCTACGCGACCGCCGGCGTGCCGCTGGTGCCGCGCGTCCCCGCCACCATCGAGGGGGTGCGCCCGCTGTTCGAGGCCGAGTGGCCCAGCAGCGCCGCCGTGTTCCTGCCCGGCGGCGCCACGCCCTCGGTCGAGGGCCTGTTCGCCAACCCGGACCTCGCCGCGACCTACCAGCGCCTGTGCCGGGAGGCCGTGGGCGCCACGCGGGAAGCGCGCATCGACGCCGCCTGCGCCGCCTGGTACCAGGGCTTCGTGGCCGAGGCGGTCGGGCGCTTCTTCGCGGACGCGGACGTGCTCGACGCCTCAGGCCGGCGGCACCGCGGGCTGCTCGCCGCCCAGGACTTCTCGAAGTGGTCCGCAACCGTCGAGGACCCCGTAACCTACGACTATCACGGCCACACCGTGCTGAAATGCGGGCCTTGGAGCCAGGGGCCGGTGTTCCTCCAGCAGTTGGCGCTGCTGCGCGGCTTCGACATCGACGCGATGGACCTGCTCGGCCCCGACTTCGTGCACACCGTGGTCGAGTGCGCCAAGCTCGCCTTCGCCGACCGCGAGGCGTACTACGGCGACCCCGATTTCACCGCCGTCCCGCTCGCCGACCTGCTGTCGCCCAACTACAACCTGGCCCGGCGCGGCTTGGTGGAGCCGCAAGCGTCGGTGGCTCTGCGCCCCGGCGGGGTCCCGGGCTTCGACCCTTGGGTGGACCATGGCGCGCACCGCCGGGCCGACATGCTCGACCAGGCGCCGGGCGCGGGCGAGCCGACGGTGGCGCGGCTGGGCGTGATCGGCGCCGATACCGTGCACGTCGATGTGATCGACCGCTGGGGCAACATGGTCAGCGCCACGCCCTCCGGCGGCTGGCTGCAATCCTCGCCGGTGGTGCCGGGTCTCGGCTTCCCCATGGGCACGCGCGGCCAGATGTTCTGGCTGAAGCCCGGCCTACCCAACAGCTTGGCGCCCGGCAAGCGGCCCCGCACCACCTTGTCCCCGAGCTTCGCGCTGCGCGACGGCAAGCCGTGGATGGCGTTCGGCACCCCGGGCGGCGAGCAGCAGGACCAGTGGTCGCTGATCTTCTTCCTGCGCATGGTGCATG
>CAXSEX010000212.1:0-7870 GCA_964236415.1 uncultured Acetobacteraceae bacterium
ACTTCAACCATCCGCCCTCCGGCAGCGGCCACGCCGGCGCCGCGGTCAATCGCCGGGTGGCCGGCGCCGTGTCGGGCCAGGATTGACGCGCCGTCACGCTTCTGGACTGAATGCGAGGCATCCGTTGCAATTTGCATTCAGTTGATGATGGGTTGGCAGGGCTTGGCCAGTCTTCCTTTCGACTCGAAGCCTGCCCGGTGGCCAGACCCAACAGAAGGCGGTTCCATGATCATACGCTCCCGCGCGCCGCTTCGCCTGGACTTTGCCGGCGGCGGCACCGATGTGTCGCCCTACTGCGACCAGTTCGGCGGGGCGGTGCTGAACATCACCATCGACCTGTATGCCTACACCATCATCGAGCCGACGACGGACGGGCGCGTCACCATCTCGGCACCCGACATCGACAGCCGGTGCGAGGCCTCCGCAGAGGACGCCATGGAACTTGCCGGCCCCCTGATCCTGCACCGCGCGGTTTACCGCCGGGTCGTCACGCAGTTCAACGGCGGGAAGCCGCTGCCGTGCCGGATCACCACGTTCTGCGACGCGCCGCCGGGTTCGGGCCTCGGCACCTCCTCAACCATGGTCGTCTCCTTGGTCAAAGCCTTCGTCGAATGGCTCAACCTGCCGCTCGGCGAATATGAGATCGCGCACCTCGCCTTCGAGATCGAGCGGATCGACGCCGGGCTGGGCGGCGGGCGGCAGGACCAGTACGCGGCGACGTTCGGCGGCGTGAATTTCATGGAGTTCCACCCGGACGACCGGGTCATCGTCAACCCGCTGCGCGTCAAGAACTGGATCATCTCGGAACTGGAGACGTCGCTAGTCCTGTTCAACAGCGGCGTTTCGCGGTCCTCCGCCCGGATCATCAAGGAGCAGACCGACAACCTCGTGCATCACAGCGGCACCACGCTGGACGCGATGCACGCGATCAAGGCAGATGCGTTCCGTATGAAGGAATGCCTGCTGAAGGGCGATTTCGACACCTTCGCCGCCTGCATGCGAGAGACCTGGGAAGCCAAGAAGCGGCTGGCCGACAACGTCAGCAGCAAGCCGATCGACCTGACGGTGCAGGCGGCGCTCGACGCCGGGGCGCGGGCCGGCAAGATTTCCGGGGCGGGCGGCGGCGGCTTCCTGACGTTCCTGGTGGTCCCCGAGCGGCGCGTTGACGTGATCCGCGCCCTGCGCCGCCAGGAGGGGCAGGTCATGACCTGCCACTTCACCCGGCACGGCACGGAGGGCTGGAAGATCTACTAGGGCCGGTCGGCGCCGAACGCGGCCCTACTTCACCAGCACAGCCCGGCGGCCGGCCGCCCGGCGCATCGCGACGCGGAGCGAGCTTGGCACCATCGTCCGCAGCACCAGGCGGGCGGCGATGAGCGGGTAGTACTTGCTCGGCGACAGCCGGATGGACGCGGAAACATGGCCCTGCGCCGCCAGCCGCGCGGCCGTGCCCGAAAGCATCCGCACGCACAGGGTCCGGCTTGCCGGCGCCATCGACGGCAGCGCGCGCATGATCGAGGCGCGGATGAAGGAGCAGTCCTCGCCGTCAAGCTCGTAGGGACGATAGGCCGCAAGCTCCAGCAGCTTCGCGGACGCCGACACCGCGAGCCGCGCGGCCTCCTCCGCGTCCAGCCCGCGGCTGCCCAGCCGCACGATGCCCTTGAGGGTGCGCGCCTGCTTGTATTCGGCCAGGGCCGATTTCGGGAACGCGATGTCCGGGCGCCCGGCGCGCCGCCGCATGGCCGAGATGCCGGCCAACTGCGAACTCATCGCGGCGACCCGCCCGTTGAGCGTGGACGCGCTGGTCACGCTTTGGCCGTGGATGCGGTAGCGGCCCAGCAGGTCCGCCATGTTGGCCAGCTGCCCCGTTTCCTGCAGCCGCCAATACAGGTCCGTGTCCTCCGCATGGAACACGTGGCGGTAGCCGCCCACCGCCTCCACGGACGCGCGGCGCATCATCAGGAACGGGTGGATGAGGTAAGGTTCCTGCTGGGGATACGCCGTGGGGTCCGCGATGTCGGGCGAGGACAGCTCGACCTTCGGGCCGAGTTCGTGGCCCGCCCCGTCGATGTGGATGACCGCCCCGGACACCGCGCTGCATCCGGGATGGCTGCGCAGCCATTCCACCTGCCTCTCGAACCGGTCGGGCACCGCGAGGTCGTCGGCGTCGTGGCGCGCGACGAGGTCCGTGGTGCAGGCGGCAAGCCCGGCGTTGAGCGCGTCCACGATCCCGCCGTTCGGCCGGTTGAGCAGCACGACCCGGCCATCCGCGGCCGCCAGGCGCTCGACGGTGGCCTGCGTGCCGTCGGTCGAGCCGTCGTTGACGACGAGGATCCGGATGTCGCGCAGCGTCTGCGCCTGGATGGAGGCGACGGCGCTCTCCACCGTTTCCGCCCCGTTGAACACGGGGATCACGACATCGATGATTGGGTTCGGCACCACGCACTCCCGGCACTCAGGCCGTCAAAATCGTTTCAATCCGTCAGCGACTAGCTTGCGCATGCGCCGACGCGCCAAGGCACAACGGCCCGCATCGCGGCGAGTTGATGGCCAACGCATGAGAAAGGCAAGTGGTGGGGCCATGGCCACGGCGCGGCGCAACATGCGCCTCGATGCCCGGCCCGGACGGCGGGGCCGCAGCCCGGCGGCTGCTACTCCGGCGGAAACATCGCGCGCTCGACCAGTGCGCAGACGACGTGCGCCGCGACGATGTGGAGCTGCTGGATGAGCGGCGTGCGGGTCGATGGCGCCTGCAGCAGCAGGTCGCAGGCTTCGTCCATGGGGCCGCCCTGCGCGCCGGCGAAGCCGATGCAGCGGAGCCGCTTTTCCCGCCCGGCGGCGAAGGCCCGCAAGACGTTGGCCGAGGTCCCGGAGGTGGAGATGCCGAGCAGCACGTCGCCCGGCTGCCCGAGGGCGAGCACCTGGCGCTCGAACACGCGGTCGAAACCGTAGTCGTTCCCGGTGGCGGTGAGCACCGACGTGTCCGTGGTGAGCGCAATCGCCGCAAGCGGGGCGCGGTCGTACATCAGGCGCGACACGAACTCCCCCGCGATGTGCTGGGCGTCGCCAGCGCTGCCACCGTTGCCGCAGATCAGGAGCTTGCCGCCGTCGCGCAGCGCGGCCGTGATGGCGTCCGCCATGCCGGCCATCACCTGGCGGTGCCGCGCGTCGCCGCAAAAGGCCTGGGTCGCCTGCAGGGTTTCGTCCAGGTAGGTGTCAATAAAGCTCATCAAAGCTCATCCTGCTGTCCGGCTAGGCATTGGCGCGGATGTTCATGTAGGCGCTGCCGCTCGCGGCATCCGTGCCGAACGTCACGCCGAGCCGCCCCGTCAAGTCGGCCCGCGTGAAGCCCGGCAGCGTCAGCAGCACCTCCGGCCTGCCCGCCGCCTGCGCCACGAGCGTCAGGCCGGTGGCCCCGGCGGCGCCCGCCCCGTCCAGCCAGTTGATCTGGAACCCGGCCTGCGTCACCCCCCACAGCGTCACGGCGTCGGCGGCATGGAAGTTCACCACCGTGCTCCAGGTGGTCGCGGCGGCGCCGCGCTCATCGACGAAGAAGGTGTCCGTGCCGCTGCCGCCCGTCAGGAAGTTCGACCCTGTGCCCCCGTCCACCACGTTGCTGCCGCCGCTGACCGCGATCGCATCCTGCCCGCCGCCGCTGTGGATGAACCAGTTGGGCGTGGACACGGAAACGTTCAGGTTGTCCGGCGTGAGGTTGATGTACTGCCGCTGCACGTCGCCCACCGGCCCGGTGTAGGGTTGTCCCTGCGCTGCCGCCGGCCGGCCCGAGGTGGCGTCCACGGCCGCCAGCACCGGCGCGCCGCTCAGTTGCTGCTCGGCCAGGTCGGCGATGGCCCCGTGCCCGGTTTCCGTCGGGTGCACCGAGTCAAAGAACAAGTACTGGTCCTGCGCCGCGGCCCCGCTTGCCGCGAGGGCGCCGCTGTTGAAGTTGCCGTTGTCGCCGGTGTAAACCGGCGCCGTCACGTTCGTGAGGCCGTAGGCCGCCGGGTTGGCGATGGCGGCATTCAGCAGGGTGTTGGCATCCACGATCTGGATGCGGACCCCGCTGGCGATGGCGATGGCGGCAAGCTGGCTGCTCAGCGCGGAGTTATAGGCGCTTGAAAGCTGCGTGGCCTCCGTGTCGATGGCCGTGGGCGCCGTGCCGGCCTGCGGCTGCCGCATGGTCACGTCCGGTATCTTGCCGAGGTCGGGCACGTTCAGCACCAGCAGGGTCTTCGCGCCGCTCCCGATGAGCTGCTGCACGAAAGCGATCTCGTTGGCGACCGCCGCGTTCACGTCGGCGGCCTGCTGCTGCGCGCTCAGGCCGGTGTTGGCGAGGATGCCGAACAGGTCGTTCGCCCCGACCGACACGGTGTAAAGCACGTTGGCCGACGGGGTCGATGCCCGCGCCTTGAACTGCGCAAGCTGCGCCTGGAGGGAGATGGCGAGGACTGTCGGGTCGGTGTTCTGCGGCGCCGACCCGGTGACTGCGCCGCCATAGGCGAAGTCCGTGCCGCCCGCCAGGCTGGGCGCCAGCGTGCCGAGGCCGAGGGCGACGGACACGTCCTGCACCCAGGTCGGGCCGTTGCTGAACACGCTGGCGCTGACCGCGCCGTATTCCTGGCCGTGGTAGGGCGGCGACACCGGCCGGGTCGTTCCCGTCGGCGCAGTGAGGAGCGACAGGTCCCCGGCGTCGGACAGGCTGTCGCCGAACGCATACAGGGCGCTGAAGGTTGGGAGCGCCGAACTCTGCGGCATAAACGACATCCTTCCCGAATTCACGGACGAGCAAGCACGGCCGCACGGTCAGTATCGGCTCCGGATGGTTCGGGCAAGATGCCGGCGCGGCGTTCACTGCATGGCGGCGAGCACGGCGGCCGGGCATTCGCCAAGCTCGGCGGCCTGCCAATCGCGACGCCGGGCGAACAGCTCGATCAGCGCGGCGGTGTCCTGGTCGCGGCCCATCCCCGCCGCCGCGGCGACGCGCTTGTCCTTCACGTAGTAGGCGAGGAACTCCGGCTTGCTGAGGTCGCCATGCAGCACGACGCTGTCCCACGACGCCGCATGGCCCACGTAGTCGAGGCGCTTCATGTACTGGATGGTCCAAAAGAACGGCACCGCGTCATAGCGGGCGTCCCGGCCCAGCATGTTGAGCGCCGCCACCCGGCCGTGCTGCTCGGCCACGCGCCAATGCTCCACCCGGATCGGCTCGCCGTCGCCGCGGTGCGGGAAGCGGGCGATGTCGCCCGCGGCGTACAGCCCGGGCGCGGCGCACAGGGCCGCATCGACCATGAGGCCGCCGTCATCGCTTCGGTTCAAGCCCTCGGCATAGGCGGTGGCGGGCTTGACCCCGAAGCCGACCACGACGAGGTCGGCGGCGATCCGCTCCCCGCCCTCCAGCACCACGCCGGACACGGAGCCGTCGCCTTCCAGCGACGCCACCCCGCGGCCCAGCCGGAACGCCACGCCCTGCCGTTCGTGCAGGCCGACGAAGGCCCGGCCGACCTGCTCGCCAAGCTGCTTGGCGAAGGGCGCGGCCTCCTTGCCGACCACGGTGACATCCAGCCCGCGCTCCCGCAGGCTCGCCGCCACCTCCATGCCGATGAAGCTGGCGCCCAGGACCACGGCGCACGCGCTGCGCTCAGCCTGCGCCAGGATGGCGTCGGCGTCGGCGCGGCTGCGCAGGGTATGGACATGGCGCAGCCCGGCGCCGGGGAACGACGGAAGCACGGGTGCTGCGCCCGTTGCGAGCAGGGCGGCGTCGTAGTCCACCACGGCGCCGTCCGCGCAGGTGATCCGGCGCGCCTGCGCGTCGATGCGCGCAACCTCCGCCGTGCGGCGCTCGATCCGGTGCTCGCGGTAGAAGGACTGGGTCTGCAAGGGCGACTTCTCCGCGCCCTTCCGGCCGGACAAGGCGTACTTGCTGAGCACGGTCCGGTCGTAGGGGATGCGGTTCGCCGGGTCGAGCATGACGACCCGGCCGGTGAAGCCTTCTTCGCGCAGCGTCTGCGCCGCCACCGCGCCCGCCCCGCCCGCGCCGACGATGACGAAGCAGCGCCCATCGGGCGCAACCGGCGGGCGGGCGGGCGCCGGGGCCGGGGCGAGCAGGATGCGGCCCGCGTCCACGCGCACGTCGTAGCGCGGCAGCGCGTCGAGCGCCGGCGGGTCCTGCACGGCCCCGGTCCGGATGCAGAAGGCCGCCTTGTGCCAGGGGCAGACGATCCGGCCGCCGTTGCGGACGCCCTCCGCCAGCGGCCCTCCGGCATGGGGGCAGGTGGCGCCGACCGCGTATACGGCGTCCCCGTCCCGCAGCAGCAGGATCTTCTCGCCGTCCACCTCGACTTGCTTGGTGCCGCCCGGCCCGACCGCTTCCAGGGCGGCGACTTCGATCTCGTGCTGCGACATTCCCTGCTCCCGCCACTGCATGGGCAACGCCCCGGCCCGGCCGAGGTTCGGCGCATGGCGCCGTCGCACCATGGTGTCCGGGGTTGCCCTCCACCCAAGAACCGGGTCACGATCCCCCTCCACCCTGCTTGCAAAGATCCTCGCCCATGAACTCGGTGACAAGGGAGCTTGGGGAGCGGCAAGCCAGGCCGAGGGCCGGAAGCCTGCGCGCGCTCGTCGTGTTCCACCGATGGGTCGGCGTCGCGCTGTGCCTGTTCTTCGCCATGTGGTTTGCGACCGGCGCCGTCATGATGTACGTGCCCTACCCCTTTCTGCCGGACGGGAAGCGCATCGCCGGAAGCAGGCGCTGGCCGGCGGCCAGGTCAAGGTCGGCCCGGCCGAAGCCGTGGCGGCTTCCGGCATCCCAAGCCCAGCCCGTGTCCGGCTGCTCGAAACGGCGGGCCAGGCCACGTACGTGATCAACCCGGGCAAGGGCAGGCAGGTCCTGGTTTCGGCAGAAACGGGCCAGGTCCTCGGCGGCATCTCCCCCGGGCAGGCGCGGATGATCGCCGAACGCTTCGCGAAAACGCCGGTCCAGGCGGTCTCGGACCCCGTGGATTACGACCAATGGATGGTGCACCACCGTTTCGACCGCTACCGGCCGTTCTACCGCGTCAGCCTGGCGGACGAGGCGCGGACCGAGCTTTACGTGTCGCAGCGGTCCGGCGAGGTGGTGCAGCGGACGATCCGCTTCGAGCGGGCCTGGAACTACGTGGGCGCGGTCGCGCACTGGATCTACCCAACCGTGCTGCGCCGAAGCTGGGTCGCCTGGGACCGGACGGTGTGGTGGCTGTCCCTCGTCGGCGTCCTCACGACGTTGGCCGGGATCTGGCTCGGCATCGTGCGCTGGCGGAGGAGCGCCGCCTCCGGCCGCGGCGTCTCGCCGTATCGCGGCTGGATGAAGTGGCACCACGTCGCCGGGCTGGCGTCCGCCGCCTTCGTGTTCACCTGGATGCTCAGCGGCTGGCTGTCCATGGACCACGGCCGGATCTTCTCCACCGGGGAGATGACGGACGCGGAGGCCGACGCTTATTCCGGCATCACCGTGGCCGACGCCGCCCAGGCCGTGACGCCGGACATGATGCAGGGCCTGCTGCCCGCCGCCGAGGTCGAGGTCGCGGCGCTCGGCGGCAAGCCCTATCTGATCGCCCGCGGCGCCGGCCAGGGGCCGAAGGTCTCGGTTGTCGCGGACGGGAAGGCGTCGGCGCCGGCCGCGGCCTTCGGGGACGACGCGGTCTGGAAGGCCGTCCAGACAACCTACCCGGGCCTGGCCTGGAGAAGCCGGTCCCGATCCCGGCGGACGACATCTACGCCAACCTGCGCAGCAGGCGGCGTCGAGGCCGCCCTACCCAGGGCTGTCGAAGCCGCTGACCTTGAGGGCCGCTTCCGCGATGTCCTGGTCCTGTTGGGCGTTGCCGCCGGACACGCC
>CAXSEX010000213.1:0-7859 GCA_964236415.1 uncultured Acetobacteraceae bacterium
GCGGGCGGCGCCCGACACCATCACCACGCGGCCGGCCGGGTCAAGCATCAGGCGCTTTGGGCGAAGTCCGAGGTCGGCACTTCAAGCGAAGTCCGAGGGCAGGTCGTCATCCTCGGCCGCCAAGGCGCTTTCGTAGCCTTCCAGCCATTTGGCGTGTTCCTCCGTGCCCTCTGGATACGGGTTCGACGTGGTTTCCCCTTGGTCGGCGGCGGCACGTCGGCCCTCGGCTTTCGGGTCTGACCCGCTCATCGTCCTCTCCCGCTGCTGCCTGTCCCAAGCGCGATCCCGGCCATCAAGGGATCAGCACGGTGCTGCCCGTCGTCTTGCGCGCTTCCAGCGCGCGGTGCGCTTCGGCCGCGTCCTTCAGGGCGAAGCTCTGGTTGACCTTGATCTGCACTGCGCCCGACGCCACCACCTGCATGAGGTCCGCTGCCGACCCCTCAAGGTCAGCCCGCGACGCCGTGTACGTGGCCAGCGTCGGGCGGGTCAGGAACAGGCTGCCCTTGGCGGCCAGCACCGCAAGCTCGAACGGGGGCACCGGGCCGGAGGAGCTGCCGTAGCTGACCATGGTGCCGAGCGGCGCCAGGCAGTCCAGGCTGGTGGAGAAGGTGTCCTTGCCCACGCTGTCATACACGACCGGCACCATCTTGCCGCCCGTGATCCTCTTGACCTCGGACGCCAGCTTGTCGTGGCCGACAACCACGTGGGCCGCGCCGTGCTCCTTCGCGATCCGCGCCTTTTCGTCCGTGGACACGACGCCGATCACGGTCGCGCCTAGGTGCTTCGCCCATTGGCACAGGATCAGCCCGACCCCTCCCGCCGCGGCGTGGACCAGGATCATGTCGCCGTTCTTCACGGCGAAGGTGCGGCGCAGGAGGTATTGCGCCGTCATGCCTTGCAGCATCATGGCCGCCGCCGTCTGGTCGCTGATCCCATCGGGCACGCGGACCACACGGTCGGCGGAGATGACCCGGTCGGTGGAATACGCCCCGATCGGCCCGGTGGCGTAGGCGACGCGGTCGCCTACCTTGAGGCTGGCCACGTCCGAGCCGACCGCCAGAACGGTGCCGGCCGCTTCCATGCCCAGGGTCGCCGGCATGGAAGGCGCCTTGTAGAGGCCGTTCCTGAAATAAACGTCGATGTAGTTCAGGCCGATCGCGGTGTGGTGGACCAGCACCTCGGCGGGGCCAGGCTCCGGCGTCGGCACGTCGTCCCACTGCATTGCGTCCGGCCCGCCATAGGCGTGGATGCGGATTGCGTGCGCCATCGTTACCTCTCTTCCGTGCGCCGCGACCGACGGCGTGTCATGCGGGTCGGGCTTCGAGTTGGATCAGATACCGCTTCGTGTCCAGGCCCTGCCCCTCGGAGTAGCCGCCCAGGCCGCGGGCTGCGACCGCGCGGTGGCACGGGACGACGATGGGGAGCGGATTGCGCCGGGCGGCGTCCGCGACGGTCCGGGCATTCCCACCGGCCCTGTGCGCGACCGCCGAATACGTCCATGTTCGCCCGCATGGAATCGACGCGAGAGTCGCCCACACCCTCTGCTGGTAGGCGGACCCGGCCGGCCGGAGCGGCAGGTCGAAGCCGCGCCGCCCGCCGTCGAGATACTCGTGCATCTGCTCGCAAGCCTGAACAAGAAGCCCGGTCTCTTCCTGGTCGCGCCCCCATCCCCAATCCACGGCCACGATGGCGCCGTCATCCTCCGAGAACGTCAGGGCGCCGAACGGGGCATGAATGGACAGTTGCGGCAATCGGGGCCTCGTCAACGTGGCCGCCGCCTTCGCGGCGCACGTGTGTCATGTTAGGCCCTGCTGAACGCTTTGTCATGCAGGGCCGGCGGCTCTGGCGCCGGACATGGGGGATGAACGGTTGACGCCCTTGCACGGCAAGACGCCCGACGTTTCGATGAACGCCGTTCCACGTGAAACAGCGGAGCGGCTGCAGCAATTCGCCGCCCTGCTGCAGAAATGGACGAAGTCGATCAACCTGGTGTCCCAAGGCGACCGCGACCACCTGTGGCCGCGCCACATCGGGGACAGCCTGCAGTTCGTGCCCCTTATCCCCGCGGGCACCCCTCGCGGCATGGACCTCGGCTCAGGGGCGGGCTTCCCCGGCCTCGTCGTGGCCTTGGCGTCGGGCATTCCTTTTGACCTCATCGAAGCCGACCACCGCAAAGCCGCTTTCCTGATCGAGGCCCAGCGTGTAACCGGTGCTCCCGTCCAAGTGCACTGCACGCGCATCGAGGAGTTGTCGCTGCCCCGCGTCCCCCTCATCACCGCCCGCGCGCTCGCGCCGCTTCCGGCGCTCGTCGCGCACGCCCACCGCCTGCTGGCCCTCGGCGGCACCGCCCTGTTCGCGAAGGGCGCGCGCGTCGCGGACGAGATCGCCGACGCGGAGAAACACTGGCGCATGCGAATCCAGCGGTTCGACCACGGGGGCGATGCCGGCTCGACGATCCTGGCCGTGACCGAGATCGCCCATGCTTGAGTCGCCCGTCCAGGCTGCCGCCCCATCGCCCGGCGCCGCCCATCCAACCCGGATCCTGGCGATTGCCAACCAGAAGGGCGGCGTCGGCAAGACCACGACGGCGATCAATCTCGCGACGGCGCTCGCGACCGCCGGGGAAAGCGTGCTGCTGGTCGATCTCGACCCGCAGGGCAACGCCTCGACGGGGCTGGGCATCGGCCAAGCGCGGCGGGAACGCGGGACCTACACGGCGCTGATCGGCGAGGGCAGCATCGCCGCCACGGCCGTCGCCACCGACGTGCCCAACCTCAGCGTCCTGCCGGCAGACGCCGACCTGGCCGGGGCCGAGATCGAGCTGGCCGGGTCGGAGCAGCGCGAGTACCGGCTGCGCCAGGCGCTCGCCGCCGCCTCGGGGCGCCACAGCTTCGTCCTGATCGATTGCCCGCCCTCCTTCGGCCTGCTCACGGTCAACGGGCTAGTCGCGGCCGACGCGGTGCTGGTGCCCCTGCAATGCGAGTTCTTCGCCCTGGAAGGCATCAGCCAGCTCGTCCGCACCATCGAGCGCGTCCAGCAGCACCTCAACCCCCGGCTTGCCCTGCAAGGCATCGTCCTGACGATGTTCGATAAACGCAACAACCTGTCGGAGCTTGTCGCCGCGGACGTGCGCAACTTCTTCGGCCCCCTCGTTTACCAGACGGTGATCCCGCGCAACGTGCGGGTGTCCGAGGCGCCGAGCCACGGCAAGCCGGTCATGCTCTACGACCTCCGCTCGCCCGGCGCCCAAGCCTATCTCCGCCTCGCCGTCGAGGTGCTGCGGCGGGAGCAGCGGGGCAGGTGACCGAGCGCGACACGTCTCCCCGGCTCGGCCGGGGCCTTGCGGCGCTGTTCGGGGACGCATCGCCCGGCGCCGGCCCGGACGCCGCGCCGCGCGCCGCCCTGCCCCTCCTTTGGCTGGAGCCGGGGCCGTTCCAGCCGCGGGTTGCCATGGACCCGGGACGGCTGCAGGAGCTTGCCGCCTCCATCAAGCAGCAAGGCGTCCTGCAGCCGATCCTGGTGCGCCCGCACCCCGCGTCGCCAGGGCGCTACCAGATCATCGCGGGGGAGCGCCGGTGGCGGGCCGCCCAGGCCGCGGGGCTGCAGGAGGCCCCGGTCCTCATCCGCAAGCTGTCCGACGCGGACGCCATGGCGGCGTCGCTGGTGGAGAACCTGCAGCGCCAGGACCTCGACCCCATCGAGGAAGCGCAAGGCTACAAGCGGCTGATGGGCGAGTTCGGCCTCACCCAAGACCAGTTGGGCAACCTGGTCGGCAAGTCCCGGAGCCATGTCGCCAACACGATGCGCCTGCTGGGCCTGCCGAGCGGGGTACAGGTGCACGTGCAATCCGGCGCGCTCTCCGCCGGGCACGCCCGCGCGCTGCTGGGCCATTCGGCGCCGGAAGCGGCGGCGCGCACCGTGATGGCCCGCGGGCTGAACGTCCGGCAAACCGAGGCTCTCACCCAGCGCAGCCTGCGCACCCCGCCCCAGGCCGATCCGGGGCCGCCGCGGGACCGGGAGATCGCCGCGCTGGAGCGCGACCTCGCGGCCCGGCTCGGCCTCAAAGTGCAGATCGAGTTCGACGGCGCCGGCGGCAGCGTCCGCATCCAGTACCGGACACTGGACCAGCTCGATGGCATCCTGGCGCTGCTTCGGCGCGATTAGCCCGGCGCCCGGCCGCGCGCCGCTTCCCCCTGCCGGGCCAGGCCCAGCAGCATCCGCCGCACAAGCAGCCCGTCCAAGGCCCCGGTCTGCTTGCAGGCCAGCTCGACCCGGCGCACCTCCTCCATCGCCTGCATCAGCTTGCGCGGACTCCACACACCGAGCGACTGCGTGAATGCCGCCACCCGCTTGAAGAACACCGGCGGCCGCAAGGCCCGCACCGCGTCAGCCGCCGAAAGCCCGGCCAACATCTGCCCCCGCGCCATGTGCATCTTGCCGAGGTGCGCCAGCACGCCCCGGGTGAACGCGACGGGCGCCATGCCCTCGGCCAGCGTGCGCTCCGCCGCCGTGTCGGCTGCCGCCACCTCCCCTGCCAACGCCGCATAGATGGCATCGTCGAACGACGCCGCCGCCAGGTCGCCCACGCAGGCCCGCACGGCCTGCAGATCAAGCCGCCGGTCCGCGCCGGCATACAGGATCAGCTTCTCCACCTCGCCCCGGGTCGATCCGCGGTCGCTGCCCACGTGGTCCGCGAGCCAGCGCAGCGCCTCCGCATCCAGCCGCACGCCCGCCGCCGCCAGCCCGCCCTCGATGGCGTCCTGCAACGCGCGGCCCTCTTCCGGGTAGCAGGCAATGCACGCGCCGTTCGCCGCTGCCTCGACCAATATCCGCAGCTTGGACCGGCTCGGCAGCGCGCCGGCTTCCAGCACGGTCAGGCTGTCCCCGGCGGTCTCGGCCACCTGCTTCACCACGGCCGCCAGCCCGTCCCCGGCGTCGCGGACCCGGATCACCCGGCGCCCGCCCATCATGGCAATCGCCGTGGCCTCTTCCAAAAGCCGCGAATGGTCCTCCCGCGACAGCCAGGCAACGCGGAACGGGTCGTCGCGTCCCCCGACCACGGCCTGCGTCAGCGCGTCGGCACGGTGGCGCACCGTCCCTTCGTCCTCGCCGTGCAGCAGCACGACGCGCGCGGCGCCGGGGTCCCGCAGGAACGCCGCGGTCCGCCGGGCCTCCAGCTTCACGCCGTTCTCATGTCGTCTGGGCCCGGCGCAGGAAGAACGCCCCCACCTGCGTGGTGATCTGGTCCGCGAGCGCCGCCGCAACCCGGCGGATGACAACCTCGCTTTCCAGGTCGGCCGCGAAGAACTGCTGGTTCAGGATGTTGTAGCCGTCGAGGATCCGGCTGCTGCCCTGGGCGAGCACGGGGTGGTCCAGCGACAGCGCCCTCAGAACCCACGGCGCCGACCCGACCAGGCGTATGCGGGAGGAAGAACTGTCGCGCTGGATCGCAATCGCCTCGGCGTTGACCGCGATGGAGGCAACCAGCTCGTACCGCTTGGCCGTGCCGGTGCCGGTCCCCTCGAACCGCTGCTGCAGCTCCTGCCGCAGCAGTTGGCCCGGCCGCTCGGAGGCAACGGGGACGTAGATCGCCGCCATTTCCGCCGCGGCCGGGCCGGGCGCCCCGGAGGCCGCCGGCGCGTAAAGCGGGCGGAACCCGCACCCGGCCAGCGCCGCCCCGCCGCCCAGCAGCACGGCTCGCCGCGCCAGATGCCGCGCGCCCGCCACCCCCTAGCCCGCCACCACGAAATTCACGATCCGGTCCGGCACATGGATGCGCTTCACCACCCGGCGTCCCTCCAGCGCGCGCTGGACGTTCGGGTCCGCCTCCGCCGCCGCAAAGGCCGCCGCCGCGTCCGCGCCCGGCGGCAGCGCGACCGTCGCGCGCAGCTTGCCCATTACCTGCACCGCCAGCGTGACCGTTTCCACCGCCAGCAGGTCCGGGTCCGCCTCCGGCCAAGGCAGGTCGCACACCAAGCCTGCGCGCCCGGGGTCGAGCATCCACCCTATCTCCTCCGCCAGGTGCGGCGCCATGGGCGCGAGCAGCCGGGCCATGGTCGTGACGGCTTCATGCCGCGCCCAGGCCAGGCCGTCCTCCGCGCCCGCACGCTCCGCCTCGCCCAACGCCGAGGCAAGCTCATACAGCCGTGCCACCGCGAGGTTGAAGGCGAAGGTTTCCAGCGCCTCCGTCACCGCCGCAACCGTGCGGTGGGTGGCGCGGCGCAGCGTCATCGCTGCCAGCCCCACCTTGTCCGGCATCGACGGCGGGCAAGGCACCCGCGCCACGCCCGCCGCCAGGCGGTAGGCCCGCTGGATGAAGCGCGACGCGCCGGCAACCCCGCTTTCGGTCCATTCGATGTCCCGGTCCGGCGGGTTGTCCGACAGGATGAACCAGCGCGCGGTGTCGGCGCCGAAGCGCGCGATGATCGCCGCGGGATCGACCGTGTTGCGCTTCGACTTCGACATCGCCTCGATCCGCCCCACCGTCACCGGCTCCCGCGTTTCGACGTGCCGGGCGGCGCCGTCCGGCTGGCGCTCCACCTCCTCCGGATACAGCCAGCGCCCGTCGGCGCCCTTGTAGCTTTCGTGTGTCACCATCCCCTGGGTGAACAGCCCGGCGAACGGCTCGTCCAGCCCGACGCTGCCGGTCGCGTGCATGGCGCGGACGAAGAAGCGCGAGTACAGCAGGTGCAGGATCGCATGCTCGATCCCGCCGATATACTGGTCCACCGGCAGCCAATGGTCCGCCGCCGCCCGCACCACCGGCACGGCGGCGCCGGGACTGCAAAACCGGGCGAAGTACCAGGAGCTGTCCACGAACACATCGAACGTGTCGGTTTCCCGCGTAGCGGCGACGCCGCATCGCGGGCAGGCCACGTGCTTCCACGTCGGATGGTGGTCAAGCGGGTTGCCTGGACGGTCGAAGCGCACATCCTCCGGCAGCCGCACGGGCAGGTCCGCGTCCGGCACCGGCACCACGCCGCAGGCGCCGCAATGGATCACCGGGATCGGGCAGCCCCAATAGCGCTGGCGGCTCACCCCCCAATCCCGAATCCGCCAGTTCACCACGCCGGCCCCGGCCCCGGCCCGCTCCACCGCCTCGATGGCCGCCCGCCGCGCCGCATCGGTGCCGAGGCCGTTCAAGAACCCCGAGTTGATCATCGTCCCAGGCCCGTCATAGGCGTCGTCGCCCACGGCGAAGCCCTCCGCCGGCTCGCCCGGCGGCAGCACGACGGCCGGAGTCGCCAGGCCGTACTTGCGGGCGAAGTCGAGGTCCCGCTGGTCGCCGGCGGGGCAGCCGAAGATCGCGCCCGTCCCATACTCCATCAGCACGAAATTCGCGATCCACACCGGAAAGCTGGCGCCCGGCATCAGCGGATGGCCGACCCGCAGGCCAGTGTCGAAGCCCTGCTTCTCCGCCGACTCGATCACCGCCGCGCTGGTGCCCATGCTGCGGCACTGCGCCACGAAGGCCGCCGCCGCCGGGTCGCGCGCCGCGACCGCCGCCGACACCGGGTGCTCCGGCGCCAGCGCCACGAACGACATGCCGAACAGCGTGTCCGGCCGGGTGGTGAACACCTCGACCTCCGTTTCAACTCCCGCGTCGGGCGCGGCGATCAGGGGGAAGCGCACCCGCGCGCCCTCGCTGCGCCCGATCCAGCGGGCCTGCATGGTCCGCACCCGCTCCGGCCAGCGGTCCAGCCCGTCGAGCGCCTCCAGCAGTTCCGGGGCATACTGGGTGATGCGCAGGAACCATTGGGAGAGCTTCCGCTTCTCCACCGGCGCGCCGGAGCGCCAGCCGCGTCCGTCGATCACCTGCTCGTTGGCCAGCACGGTGCCGTCCACCGGGTCCCAGTTGA
>CAXSEX010000214.1:0-7858 GCA_964236415.1 uncultured Acetobacteraceae bacterium
CAGGCGGCGCAGGGCGCGTCCGAGGACGTGCGCCATCTCATGACGCTGCCCCAGCCGCCGAGGGGGGCCTGCGCGACATGCAGCACGGCGTGGCGGGCCTGGTGGAGGGCGTCGTGCAGGCCAACCTGCGCGTGACCAAGGAGCTGTTCCGCTTCTCCAACCCGGCCGCAGTTGTCGAGATGCAGCAGCGCTTCGCCCGGGAATACATGGACACGCTGCTGAAGGGCACCACGGCCATGCTCCGCGCCATCCGCCGCACTGCCGACGAGACCCTGCGCCCCCTCGAAGCGCAGGCCGGCCAGCGCCAGCAAGCCCGCCACCAGCGCACCCCGGCCGAATAGCGCCGGCGCTGGCGCAGCAGCCAGGCCGGCGTGCCTATCCAAAGACGGTGCCGGCGGCATGGCACTGTCGCGACAACGGAGTTCAAAAATGGTTTACGATCCCAACACCGCCCAACGCGACACGGCCCTGCGCCCGGCAGCCCCGGTTTCGACGGGAATCCCGTTCTGGGACATGATGCTGTCCTTCGGCAAGGCGTCGCAGCAGGCCATGGCCGGCTACGCCACGCGCGGCGACCAGGCCGCGCAGCCCGGCCACCGCGCCGTGCACCAGTCCACGGGCAGCGTGGAAGTCATCCCGGTCGGCGAGGAAACGCTGAACGTCGGCACACGCTTGGTCACGGGGGAAACGACGCGGGTGCGGCGCGTCGTGGTGGAAACGCCGGTCGAGCAGGCCGTGTCGCTGCGCGAGGAGCGGGTGATCGTCGAGCGCCGCAAGCCCTCGGCCGCAACCGCCGTCGCGACGCAAGGCGTGTTCACCGAAAGCGTGGTCGAGATGAGCGACAGCTTCGAAATGGCCGAGGTTTGGAAAAGCGTCCGGGTGACCGAGGAAGTCGTGCTGCGCCGCGAGGTGACCGAGCGGCACGAGACGGTGCGCGACACCGTGCGCCACGATGAGGTCGTCGTCGAGCACGTCAACCCCGCGCTCAACCCTGCGCTTCCTGGGCCGCGTTTGGAGGCTGTGGCAGCGCATGCCAGCCAGCCCGAGCCGGCGCAATTGGCGGCCGACCTGAAGAAGGTCGCCGAGCGGTTCGAAACCAGCGCGGAGCAGCACGACAAGGCGCCGCGCGCCGAGGCCGGCCCGGCCAAGGCCGAGCAGAAGCTTGCGGCGGTTCAGTCAAGCAAGGCCGTGGCCGAGTTGTCGAAGCCGGCAGCGCGTCCCGAAGCCAGCACCGCGTCCAACGACAAGGGCGGCACCACCCAGAAGCACTGAAGACCACGCGGGCCGGCCGGATCGCATCCGGCCGGCCGACTGCGCGGCTTCGACCCATGGCCGGCGTCATCGACAGGTGCGCCGGCCATCCTCATGGCGCCCGGCCCACGGTCAGGCGGCGTCAAGCACCGGGTCGATCGGCGCGGACGGCACGCCGCCGGCCTCGATGGCCTCGCCCGCCAGCAGGCAGAGATCCTCCCGGTAGCGCCCGGCGGTCACCTGCACGCCGACCGGGGCGCGCCCGGCCAGCCGGGTCGACACCACCAGGCCGGGCAGGCCCATCGCCGGCAAGCCGCTTTGGGTGAGTTGCGCCCGCCACACCCGCTCGAACGCCGCCGGGCTTTCCAGGTCCAGCCCGTCCGGGAACGGCAGCTCCGCCGACGCCGGCAGCAGCAGGACCGGGTGGCGTTCCAGGAACAGCAGCCACTCGCGGGTCAAGGTGGCGCGGCGGACCAGGCATTGGGCCACCACGTCGGGCGGCAGCGCCTCCGCCTGGGCGCGCACCCCCGCCAACGTCGCGAGCGCCCCGGGGTCTCCCTCCCGCGTGACCGCGTCCGCGAAGGCCGCGAAGCCCTCGCCGAGCCAGAGCTTGATTTGCAGGTCCGTCGCCTCAAGCAGCGACGGCGTGTCCTCGATCTCCTCAACCGTCCAGCCCGCGGCTTGGAGGCGCCGGGCGGCGTCGCGCAGCGCCGCCTCGACCTCCGGCACCACCGCGAGGCCGCCGGGCCGCACGCAGAGCGCGGCGCGGCGGGGGGCCGGCGGCCCTTCCAGCGGCGCCGGCACCCACCAGGGATCGCGCGCATCCGCCGCCGCCATGGCCGCAAGGCCCAGGCGCAGGTCGGCAATCGTGCGGCCGATGGGGCCGGACACCGCCATGAGCTGCGGCCCGATCCCCCGCTCCGGCAGCGAGGCGTTGTACGCCGGCACCCGGCCGAGCGAGGGCCGCAGCCCGTGCACGCCGCAGGCATAAGCGGGGTAGCGGATCGACCCGGCGATGTCGGTGCCGTGCGCCAGGTGCCCGATCCCCGCCGCCACCGCCGCGGCGGCGCCGCCCGAGGATCCGCCAGGCGTCAGCGCCGGGTCGCGCGGGTTGCGGGTGTCGCCGTGCAGTTGGTTGGTGGTGAACCAGCGCAGCGAGAACGCCGGCGCGTTGGTCCGCCCCAGGATCACCGCCCCGGCCCGCAACAGGTTGTCCACCACGGGGCTGTTGAACTGCGCGATCAGGTCGCGCTGCAAGGTCACGCCGTTGGTGGTGGCGAAGCCGGCCTGGTCGGCATTCACCTTCACCGTCACGGGCACGCCGGCCAGCACGCCCGGGTCCTCGCCCGCGGCGATGGCCCGGTCGATCCGGTCGGCCGCCGCCCGCACTTCCTCCGGCCGGTGCTCCACCACGGCGTTGATGTGCGGGTTCACTGCATCGAGCCGGGCCAGCGCGGCGTCGGCGGCCTCCCGTGCCGAGACCTCCCGCCGGCGGATCGCTTGGGCCAGGGCGGTGGCGGACAGGCGCCAGATCTCGGTCATCGGCGGCTCCTTGGAGTTCTGGGACTTATATCACCGCCCCGGTGACGGCATGGGAAGCCCCGATGCGCGGCCTGGCAAGGGGCAACGCCAAACAACGGACTTTCGTGGCGCTGATGAGCTTCATGGCGGCGGTCCGTGGCTCCAGATGCGGCCGGCATGAGAAACCCCGATCCGCGGCGTGGCAAGGGGCCGTGCAGAGCAGGGAAGCGGCGCGCCCGGCGAACGCGCCGGCCCCGCCCGCGTTGGACCCGCAGCCACAAGGAGCGACCCATGACCGAGAACACCAAGACCGAGCATGCTGACCGCACCGTGGGCGGCCCCGGCAGCAGCCACCAGAACGCCGACAAGCCGGACACCCACCATCATAAGGCGCGCGAGCGGGATCAGCAGAAAGGCAGCAACGACGCCGGCGACCACCAAGGCCCCCCTGACGGCGGCGTCCGCCCGTCCGGGCGCCACGGCCCCGAAGCGCCGCGCCATCCGAAGTAGCGGTGCCCCCGCCGCCAGCGTTCAACCGCCCAGGAATGTAATCCAAGCTTAACAGCCCGTGCAGAATCGGCCGATATAACCCTGCGAGGAAGTGGGACGGTGAGCCGATGTTGTCACGGATTTGTGTTGCGGTCGCATTGGCCGGCGGGGCGATGGTCACCGGCCCCGCCCGCGCCGCGGTGGTCAACCAGTGGGTGCAGTTCGCACCCGACGACACGGTGCTGATCCGTGCCATCGAGGACGACCCGGGCAACGGCTGTCCGGCCGCCTCGGTGGATGGCCGGCCGGTCCCGCTCACGCAGCGCGGCCCCGTCACGGCCGCGGCGGAGGCGCCCAAGACCTACTATCCCATCCTGATGTGCGAGAGCGCGCCGGTCCCGGCGTTCGGCCACGTCGCCGCGGATGTGGCGGGCGTTCCGCTGAAGATGCCGATGGCCCATCCGCGCCGCATCCTGGTGGTCGGCGACACCGGCTGCCGGGTCACGAGCGCCGTGTCCGGCACGCAGGACTGCAACGACCCCCAGCAGTTTCCGCTGGAGTTCCTGTCGAACTACGCCGCCACCTTCAAGCCGGACCTGATCGTCCACGTCGGCGACTTCTTTTACCGCGAGCAGCCTTGCCCCACCGGCTTCGCGGGCTGCGAGAACAACCCGGCCTTCGACAACTGGGATTCCTGGTACGCCGACTGGTTCGGCCCGGCGAAGAACCTGATCGCGGCAGCGCCCCTGGCGCTGAGCCGCGGCAACCACGAAAGCTGCAACCGCGGCGCGCGGGGCTGGTTCCGGCTGCTCGACGTGCATCCCTACGACCAGGGCGCCGTGGACTGCACAGGACCTTACGTGCCGATGAACGGGGCGCCGGGCGCCGTGGGGCCGTTGACGCCTTATGACTACACGCCGCCCTACGTCGTGCGGGCCGGCCGGGTGTCGCTGGTGATGTTCGACTCCAGCGACTCGAACACAAGTGCTGCCGACCTCAAGACGGTATCGACCGACGGGCGGACGTTGCCGGACATCTACAAGGAGCAGCTTGCCGCCGTGCTGGCGCCGCTCGCCCACCGCAACGTCCTCTACGTCACGCACAAATCGACCTATGACATCCGGCTGGCCAAGCTGAACGGCAACCTCGCCGGCGGCGACGCCACGCAGCAGTCGGTGTTCGACAGCTTGACTCCCGGCGCGGTGCCGGCGCCGGTCAAGCTGCTGATCTCGGGCCACGACCACCAGTTCCAGGTGGTCGATTTCCAGGGCGGCGACTACGCGCCGCAACTGGTCGTCGGCAACTCCGGCACCTTGCTCGACAACAACGACGGCAACCAGCCCCAGGCCTTCGTGCCGGACGCCACCGGCAGCAACGCCGGCGCGGCCTATGCCCTGCCCGGCGTCGCGGGCACCCCGACCGTCACGATCCGGGCCACCGCCGACCGTTCCGAGTACGGCTTCACGGTGCTGGATGCGACGGAGGCCGGGTATGTCGCCCATGTGCACAACCTGACCTCCAACACGCTCGCCCGCTGCGTCATCACGTTCAGCCCGCGCTCGATGCGCTGCGCGCGTTAGCGGCGCGAGGGGCCACGAGCCGCGTTGAACGCGCTGCACCCGCCGCCAACGGCACAAGGAACTGCGGCGCTCGACCCTTGGCCGGATGCGGTCGGCACGCTGCGTTTCGTTCGCCGGTTGAGCGGCGCCTATGGCGCTGTCCTGCTGCTGCTCGGCGGGCTGTGGGCCACGCCGCTCGGCGCCGAGGCCCTCTCCAGCGGGCTGGCCGGCATCGTGGCTGGCGCAGTCCTGCTGGCGCTGGCGGGGCTGCTGGGGACGCTGCTGATGGCATGGGCGCGGTCGCGCGTCGGCCGGGCCGCCCTGCTGCCCGCGCCGGCGCGGTCCCGTTGGACGCGCCTGCCGCTCCGGCGCCCAGTCCAGCGACCAGTCCGGCTCGATGCGGCCGAGCGCCTGGCGCGGATGGCCCGCCGCCCGCAGGGGATGGTTGTTCCGGTCCTCAGCGCATGTGCCGCCTACGCCGTTTGGCGCTGGCCCGGCGCGCCCGGCCCGCTGCCGCACGCCGCCCTGCTCGGCGGCGGCGCGGTCGTGCTCGGCTTCCCGCTGCTGGTGATGGAGCGGATGGTGGCCGCGGTGCCCCGCGCGCGCCTGCCGGAAGCGCCGGCGCTGGAAGCCCTGCTGTTCGTGCCGGTCGCGGCCATTCCGCTCGCGGGGCTGCTGCATGTCCTGGCGGGGGCCGGCATGGCCTGGGCACGCCCGGCGGTGGCGATGGTGGGGCTTTACCTCTGCGTCGTCGCGGCCGAGCTGGCGGTCCGCGCCCTGGCGAACTGGTTCCTGCCGCCGCCACCGCCGGCCGCGGCACGAGCGGCGGTGTCGAGCTTCGCGGCGCTGCTGCTGCGGCCGCGCCGCGCCGCGCCGGACGGCCTTGCGGCGCCGATCCGCGCCCATCTCGGCCTCGACTTCTCCCGGAGCTGGGCGCTCCGCTACGCGCGGGCCGCGGCGCTGCCGATGGCGGCGTTCCTGGCCCTGGCCGCCTGGGGCCTCACCGGCGTCGTGCTGCTCGACCTCGACCAGCGGGGGATCTACGAGCGGTTCGGTGCGCCGGTCGCCGTGTGGGCGCCCGGCGCGCACCTGGGCCTGCCCTGGCCGTTCGGCCGGGTGCGCCGGGTGGAGCTGGGCGTCGTGCGCGCTATTCCGCTCGGGGGGTCGCTCGGCGGCCCTGATGCCGCCGAGGCGCGCGTCGGCGCGGAGGACCCGGCCCCCACATCTGCCGACCGGCTCTGGGACCGGGCGCACCCGGCGGAGGTATCCTTTCTGCTCGCCAGCCTCGATGCCTCGGGCGCGCAGGGCTTCCAGGTGGTCAGCGTGGACGTGAAAGTTCTGTTCCGGACCGGCCTCGACGACGCCTCCGCCCTTCGCGCCGCCTATGCCGTTGCGGCACCCGAAGCCCTGGTGCGCGCGGAGGCCGGGCGGCTGCTCGCCCGGGTGCTGGCCGGCAAGACGCTGGCCGAGGTGCTGGGCGAGCATCGGGGCGCCCTGGCTGCACAGCTCCGGGCACCGTTGCAGGCCGAGCTGGACCGGCTGAGCAGCGGCGTCGAGCTGGTCGGCATCGTGATCGAGGCGATCCACCCGCCCGCCGCCGCGGCCGAGGCCTACCACAACGTCCAGGCCGCCGAGATCATCGCCCGCACCGCCGTCGCCACCGAGCGGGGCCGGGCACAGGCCTCGGCCGCCGCCGCGCGCCAAACCGTGACCGACCTTGCCGCCAGCGCCCGAGGTGCGGCGGCGGAGGCGACGGGGCAAGCGGAAACGGCGCTGCGGGTGTTCACGGCCGACCAGGACGCCGCCCGCGCCGGCGGCCCGGCCTTCCTGCTGGAACGCTACCTTTCCAACCTGTCCCAGGCGCTGGCCAAGTCGCCCTTGGTGATCGTGGACCACCGCCTGCGCGGCGCGGACGCCCCGGTGATCGACCTGCGCTCCTTCGGCGCGCCCACGGGCCGCCCTGCCGACGACGATTGAACCCGGAAGCGCCGCATGTTCCACGACCACAGCCACCACGACCACGACCACGACGAGCCGGACGCGGCCGGGCCGCCCGGCCTGCGCCGTCTGCGGGTCGGCGTGCGCTTCGCGCTGGCCGGGCTGGTCGTGGCGGCGGCGGTGCTCGCGTCGGCGTCCGTGACCGTGGGCGCCGGGCAAGCGACCGTGATCACCCGGTTCGGCGACCTGTCGCGCGTGCTGACCACGCCCGGCCTCGCCTGGAAGCTGCCGACGCCGATCGAGGGCGTGATCCCGGTGGACCTGCGGCTGCGCACCACCTCCACCGGGCTGCAGGACGTGGGCACCAAGGACGGGCTGCGCGTCCTGGTGCAGGCCTACGCCGCCTGGCAGGTGCCGGGTGAGCCTTCGCGCATCCGCCAGTTCCTCCGCGCCGTGCGCGAGCCGGACGAGGCCGCGCGGCAGCTCCGCAGCCTGGTCGCCGCCGCCCTGCAAGTCACCGCCAGCAGCTTCGAGCTGGCAGACCTCGTGGACACCGACCCCGCACGCCAGCGCCTTCCCGACTTCGAGGCCCGGCTGCGCGCGGAGGTGGAGCGGCAGGCGCTGGACGCCTACGGCGTGCAGATCCAGCAGGTCGGCATCGACCGGCTCAGCCTGCCGGACGCGACGCTCGCCGCGACGGTGGCGCGCATGCGGGCGGAGCGCGAGACGGTCGCGGCGGCCCGCACCGCGGAGGGCCTTCGCGCCGCCGCCGAGCTGCGCGCCCAGGCCACGCGCGACGCCCGCATCACCGTGGCCCGCGCCCGCACGGAGGCCGCTGACATCGAGGCCGCGTCCCGCCAAGAGGCTGCCCGCGTCCAGGCCCGCGCCTACGGGGCCGATCCCAGGCTGTATGCGCTGCTGCGCTCCATGGACACGCTGAGCAGCGTGGTCGGCCCGAACACCCGCATGGTGCTGCGCACGGACGCCGCGCCGTTCGACATGCTGGTGCGGGGTCCGCCGGGCGCGGCGCCATCCGCGCCGGACGGGCCAACCATAGGGTCGGCCCGGTGAGCAGGCCACCGGACGGGCCGGACGGCCCC
>CAXSEX010000215.1:0-7849 GCA_964236415.1 uncultured Acetobacteraceae bacterium
GCCTTCATCGAGGCCTGCGAGGTCATGGGCTTTCCCCGCAACCGCGACCTCAATGACGGTGCGATCGAGGGCGTAGCGCCCATCCAGATGAACGTGCGCCGTGGCCGCCGGGTCAGCACGGCGCAGGCCTACCTGCGCCCGGCCCGCCGCCGCCCGAACCTGCGCGTCATCACCGGCGCCACGGCGCAGCGGCTCTTGATCGAGGGCGGGCGCGCGGCGGGCTGCGTGGTCCGCCGCGCCGACGGGTCCACGGCCGAGATGCGGGCAAGCCGGGAGGTCATCGTCTGCGCCGGCGCCATCGCCACGCCGAAGCTGCTGATGCTGTCCGGCATCGGCGATGGCGAGGCGCTGCAGGCGCTGGGGCTTCCGGTCACGCTGCACCGGCCCGGCGTCGGGCAGAACCTGCAGGACCACTTCATCAGCCGCTTCGGCTTCCGCACCCGCCCGGCCGGCACGCTGAACGAGATCACCGCGAGCCGGCTACGCACCGCCGGCATGGCCGCCCGCTACGCGCTGCGCCGCAGCGGCCCCATGGCGGTGGGCGCGACGGAGGCCACGCTGTTCGCCCGCGTGACCCCCGGCGCGGAGGAAGCCGAGGTGCAGTTCCAGTTCATCAACTTCAGCCTGACGCCCGGCGGCGGCTACGTGCTGCCGAAGCACCCGGGCTTCATGTTCAACTTCGGCCAGTGCCGCCCTGACAGCCGCGGCGAGTTGCGGCTGCGCAGCGCCGACCCGGACGACAAGCCGGTGATCCGCGCCAACTACCTTTCGGCGCCGGGCGATCACCGCGTGATGGTCGCGGCGGCGCGGGTCGCCCGCCGGCTGGGCCGCACCGCGCCGTTCAGCGGCCTGGTGCTGGAGGAGCTGGCGCCGCCGCCGGAGGTCTCAACCGATGACGACCTGCTGGGCTACATGCGCGCGTCCGGCACGACGGTGTACCATCCCTGCGGCACCTGCCGGATGGGCGGTGACGCCGGCGCCGTGGTCGATCCGGAGCTGCGGGTGCGCGGGATCGACGGGCTGCGGATCGCCGATGCGTCGGTGATGCCGCTGGTGCCGTCCAGCAACATACAACCCGCTGTCATGATGGTGGCGGAGCGCGCGGTCGAGTTCATCCGGGCGCCGGTCTGACGGCGAGCGCGCCCACGGCGCCATGCCGGGCCGAGTTCCCGGCGTTCTGAAGGCAGGATTTTTTGAATGCAGATCAGCAACCCCACAGGAAACGTCTATCTCTTCGCAGACTGGCTCTAAATCAGACAAACTAGCTTCATGATCTGCCATTCCGCGACGTTGGATGTCGTGGCTATTGGGATCGAAGCGCAAGCCGCTTGACCTGGCCTAGGCGTGTTGTGACCATGCGGTTATGCTTGATTCGCAGAATGCTTTTGTCACGCCGACATTCCTCCGCTCGGTATGGAATGCGGAATACGAAGTCTTCAAAGGCAGCCTGGCCGAAGCCGCCCTGTTGGATCGCCTGCACCGCTGGGCAGCCCGCGTGGACCTAAGCGAGGCCAGTGCCCAAGCAGCATTCATCCAGCAGTTCTTCGGGGAAACGTGGGGCTACGCCCAATCTGGGCAGGTTGCGCCCGGGAGCGAGTTCACCCTCCTGCCGCAGTTCCCGGTGCCCGGAGCCGGAGCAGGCGGGGGAACCGGCCAAGCGGATTTGGCGATGGGCTACTTCGCCGCCGGGCAGCAGCCCACCGCGCAGGTGCTGTGTGAGTACAAGGACATCCGCACAGCCTTGGACGCTCCGCAGAAGCGGAAGGGGAACACCCGGTCGCCGGAGCGTCAGGCGCTCGACTACCTGAGCCATGCCCGGAAAGGCATGATGGGCAGCGAGCCAATCCTGCCGACATGGGCCATCGTGTCGGACATGAACGAGTTTCGGCTGTACTGGTATGATCGCGGTGGCCAGCAATACGTGAGCTTCGTCATCCATCCCCGGACCTTGTTCCAGGGGGCTGGCTTGCTGGCGGACACCGAGGCCGCACGCTTCGACCGCTTCCTGTTCGCGAGATTGTTCCACCGCGACACGCTGCTGACCAAGGTGGGCCGGTCGGCACTCCTCAACCTGATCCAGGAGCGCCGGTTCCGGGACCGCCGGATCGAGGAAGGGTTCTACTCCGAATACCGCGCCCTGCGTGAGCGCCTCTACACCGACCTGTTGACCCGGAATGGCGAGGGCACCCCGCGCTTCCCCGGCACCAAGGGCCGCCTCGTCCGCTTGGCGCAGAAGATCCTCGACCGCCTGCTGTTCGTGTTCTTTTGCGATGACATGGGCCAACGCCTCGCCTATCCCGCCAAGCTGCTGCAAACCCTGCTTACGAGCCGGGCCAACGATCAGTTCTTCAACCCGAACGCCACGACGGTTTGGCAGGACCTGCTGGGCCTGTTTCGCGCCATGAACACGGGCACGGAGTTCGGCGGCAAGCCCATGCACGAGTTCAACGGGGGCCTGTTCGCCCCCGACCCGGAGTTGGAGCGGCTGGAGATTTCCAACGGCCTGTTCTGCCAGCATCGGCAAGGGCAGAACGAGGCCAGCATCGCCGCCCATCCGCAGACCGTGCTGTTCCTGTGTGCGACCTACAACTATGCCGCCGACCTGGGCGAGGGCGGCGAGCGCGGCCAGCAGCGAAGCCTGGGCCTGTACACCTTGGGCCGCATCTTCGAGCAAAGCATCACCGAGCTGGAAATCCTGGAGGCGGAGGCAGATGGCCGTCCCTCCGTCAACAAGGCCAGCCAGCGCAAGCGGGACGGCGTCTATTACACGCCCGAGTGGATCGTCGAAACGGTTGTCAACGGCACGCTGGAACCGGCCTTCAAGGCACTCCGCCGCGCGAGCGGATGGGATGGGGACGCGGCGGACGTGCCGGCGGCGGTGCTGGACACCTATCTCGACAAACTGCGCGGGTTCACCGTGCTGGACCCGGCCTGCGGCTCCGGCGCGTTCCTCATCACCGCCCTGCGCAGGCTGGCAAAGGAATGGCGGCAAACCTGGGACGCGCGCGCTTTGATCATGGGCCGGGCCGCGGATGAGGAAACCGAGGCTGACCTGGTTTCGCGCTTGCTGCGGGAGAACATATTCGGCATCGACATCAACCCGGCATCCGTGGACATCGCCCAGCTCGCGCTTTGGCTGCACACCGCGCGAGGCGACCAGCCTTTGTCCTCGCTGGCGGAGACGGTGCGGTGCGGCAACACGCTCGTCACGAATGACTTCTACCGAGGCACGCAGTTGGAGCTTCATGACGCCGTCGCGCGGGAGCGGGTCAACGCCTTTGATTGGCGGACGGCCTTTCCAGCCGTGGCGGAGCGGGGCGGGTTCGATGCCGTGGTGGGCAACCCGCCCTACGTGAAGCTGCAGAACTTCCGGCCGGCTTACCCGGACGTGGCCCAGTACTTGAGGGAAGGCCGGCCCGGCTTGGTGGCGCCTCCCTACGCCAGCACGCGGACGGGAAACTTCGACCTGTACCTGCCCTTCATCGAGCAGGGCCTGGCCATGCTGAACCCGGCAGGGCGGCTGGGCTACATCGCGCCCTCGTTGTGGACGGTCAACGAGTATGGCGCCGGGCTGCGTGCCCTGATCAGGGCCGGGCGCCACTTGGACCGCTGGCTTGATTTCAAAAGCTTTCAGGTGTTCGAGGAGGCGACCACCTATACGGCCCTGCAGTTCTTTTCCAAGTCGGCTACGAGATCAATCGGTGTGGCGCAAGCGCCCCGCGGCCTCGTGCCGCCGGACCCTTGGGCCGATGCCGGACAGCAACTGGCTTGGGGCCGGGAGATGTTTGGCGACCGGTGGCTGATGCTGACTGGTGAGGAACGTGTGCTGATAGACCGGCTGGCTGCAACGTGCCGACCGTTGGGCGACGAGATCCATACGCAAGCTATCTTTACTGGCATACAAACAAGCGCGGATGACATTTATCTTTTAAAGCGTCTCGGTCCTGGACGCTATCGTTGCACGCCACCCGGCGACTCACGTCCCGCTGCCTACGAAGTAGAGATTGAGGACGCGATCATGCGCCCGCTCATCGGCGGAAAGGAAGCGAAGCGGTATATACGGCCAGAAACGGACACCTGGCTGCTGTTTCCCTACCAGGCAACCTCGACGGCTATGGAATTGATACCGCCTGGCACGATGCAAACCGATTATCTGAAAGCATATGGTTATCTTCTAACCTACAAGACCCAGCTAGAACGGCGCGAAGCAAAGCTCGGAATTGATGGGCTTCTTCACGGGCCAGTACTCGATGAGCGTTGGTATCGGTATGTTTATCCGAAAAGTCTTGACAAGCACTCAAAGCCGAAACTTCTTGTGGCGCAAACCGTTCCCTCGTTGCGGGTTTGTTTCGATGAGTCGGGAGATTTTACGCCGAACAACGTGCGAGTAAATGCTATTCTACCCGCTGATACAGTGAACCCTTGGTTTCTACTGGGTGTAATGAACGCACCGGTGGCAGACTGGGTATTTCAACGCATTGCGAAACCAAAAGACGCCGGCTGGTTCGAAGCCAATAAGCAGTTCATCGTGCCCCTGCCGATTCCACAGGCGGACCATTCGCAGCAGGCCAACGTAGCAAGGCGCGCTCGTGAGTTACAACACCTACACACGTTGCGCCGCGACCTGCTGGCCCGCATCGCCCGCCGCGTCGGCACCGTGGCCCGTCGCGCCCGTCCGCTGACCTGGCTGTTTGCCGGCTTGATGCCGCCGCAAGCCCGGGAGGCGGTTGCACCCGCCGGGCTGGATGCCGCCGAGCGCCGAGCCTGGGCACGCACCGCCTACGAGGCGGACTTGACGACGCGCCACGCTGCCCTTGCCGCCGCCTTCCGCCCTGGCGCCGCGCTGGATGCCACCCTCGTGGACGGGGAGCTTCGCTTCCTTGTCGAGGGCGCCGCCGTGTTGGACCGTGTGTTCGTCACCTCGGCCGAAGGCGCATTCCTGCTCGCGCAGTGGAAGGTGCTCGCGTCCACCCTCGTCATCACCGAACGGACCGATGGCAAGAAGCTCGCCAACGCGCTTCGCTCATTCGCCCTTCCGGACAACCCGGCGGTCGTCGAACAGGTCGTGGCCGCAGCCGGCGAGCTTGGCACCTGCGAGGGCGCGATCCGAGAGGCAGAAGCCGGGATGAACGAGTTGGTGTTCGATCTTTATGGCCTGACCGCGGCGGAGAAGGCCCTGGTGGCGGCGGCATAAGCCAGCGGCATCATGCTTCAGCCGACCCCATTTGACACGGCGTGGTGGAGCTGAGCGGGATCGAACCGCTGACCTCCTCATTGCGAACGAGGCGCTCTCCCAACTGAGCTACAGCCCCGCCGTGCAGGCGGCGGACAATGCTCAGGCTGTGCTGCCAAGTCAAGCCGGCCCCCGCACATTCCGCCCGGTTGCGCCCCGCCGGGCGCATCGGTAGGGTCCGGCGCATTCTCCGGGAGGCGGCCAAACGTGATTCCAGCGTTCTTTCAGTTGCTCAACGCCATTATCGGCCTGTTCGTGTGGGCGCTGATCCTGTCGGCCATCTTCAGCACGCTGGCCTCCTTTGGCGTGCTCGACACCCGCAACCGCCTGGTCTGGACCATCGGGGACTTCCTGAACCGGGTGACCGAGCCGATCCTGCGCCCGATCCGCAACGTGCTGCCGAACTTCGGCAACATCGACGTCAGCCCCATCGTCGCCATCCTGCTGCTGCAATACGTTGCGCGCCCGCTGCTGGCGACCATCTTCACCGGCATCGTCACCGGGGTTTGGACCCTCATGTGATGACGGCCCGCGTCATCGACGGCACCGCGGTCGCCGCCGCTCTCCGTGCCCGGATCGCCGAGCAGACCGCGGGCCTGCCGTTCAAGCCGGGTCTTGCGGTCGTCCTGGTCGGGAACGACCCGGCCAGCGCCGTGTACGTCCGCAACAAGGACCGCGCGGCGCAGGGCGCCGGGCTGCTGGCGCAAACCATCCGGCTGCCGGCCAGCGTGCCCGCTGCCGAGTTGATGGCGGTGATCGGGCGGCTGAACGCCGATCCCGAGGTGGACGGCATCCTCATGCAGCTTCCGCTGCCGGACGCCATCCCGCCGCGCCCGGTCCTGGAGGCCATCGACCCGGCCAAGGACGTGGACGGCCTCCACCCCCTGAACGTCGGCCGATTGCAGGACAGGCTTGACGTGCTTGCCCCTTGCACGCCCAGCGGCGTCATGCGGCTGCTGGCGGCGGGCGGGACGCCGTTGCGCGGCGCCCGGGCCGTCGTTCTGGGCCGCTCCGCCCTCGTCGGCCGGCCGATGGCGGCGCTGCTGCTGGCAGCAGACGCCACGGTGACGGTCGCCCATTCCCGCACGATGGACATCGCGCACGAGTGCCGCCGGGCCGATGTGCTGGTGCTGGCGGTGGGGCGGCCGGAGATGGTGCGCGGCGACTGGATCAAACCCGGCGCCACCGTGATCGACGTGGGCATCAACCGGCTGGCGGATGGCCGGCTGGTGGGCGATGCCGCCTACGCCGAGTGCGCGGCCGTCGCCGGCGCCATCACCCCAGTGCCGGGCGGCGTTGGCCCGATGACCATCGCCTGCCTGCTGGACAATACCCTCAAGGCCGCGCTGCGCCGTCGAGGCGTTTAGAAATCGGTGCAGCGGCCTCTCTGCTCCCAATCGCCGAAGCGGGTCGGCTCCGGCCCTTTGGGGCCGCCCAACTCCGGGGGCAGCTTCGGGTCGTGGGGGATGGATGCGGGCGGGGTGCGCTCGGCGTCATGCCGGGCCAGGTGCTCGGCGGCGGTCGGGGGGTGCGGCGTGTCGGTCATGCACCGAGAGATGGTCGCGCCGGCGGCAACGGCAACGCCAGGCTGGCCCGCTGCATCCGGCAAAGCGGCGGATGGCGACGCTAAAACAGGCAGACGAGCGCAAGCCCTCCCAGCATCAGCACGGCGCCGGCGATGCGGGGAAGGGTGGCATGATGTACGCTGAAGCCAAGCAGCCCGTAATGGTCGAGGATGATCGAAAACACGATGGTGCCAGTCACGACCAGCCCGTTGAACGCCCCGCCGCCCAGCCGTCCCGCGAAGAACAGCGTCGAGATGACCGGGATGGCGGCGATGGCCGTGCCGAGCCAGGCCCACCAGGGCGTCGCCTTGAACGTTGCCGCGGCCGGGAAGCTCTCGCGGGCGAAGCCGACGCCGACGAGGAGCACCGCGCCCGAGATCAGGCACACGAACACGCCGGCCCACCACGGACGCCCCAGCGTTTCGTTGAGCTTGGCGTTGGTGCCCGAATGTATTGCGTTCATCAGTCCGGTCATCAGGACAAGGGCATAGGGGATCAGGTTCATCGGTCCTCGCGGGTTGCGGGTCTGGGCCGGATCGGGCGTTAGGCCGCCGGGCGGGTCGTCCGGCGGCTGTCGGTCCGCAACTGGCCGCAGGCGGCCAGGATGTCCTGCCCGCGCGGCATCCGGATGGGGGCTGCGAAGCCCGCGTCCTGCACGATGGCCGCGAACCGCTCCAGCGCGTCCCGCCCGCTCGGCCGGTAGTCGCTGCCGGGCCAGGGGTTGAACGGGATCAGGTTCACCTTGGCCGGGATGCCAGCGATCAGGCGCACCAACTCCCGCGCGTCGGCCTCGCTGTCGTTGATGCCGCGCAGCATGATGTACTCGAAGGTGATGCGCCGGGCGTTGCTGGCGCCGGGGTAGCGGCGGCAGGCGGCGATCAGCTCGGCGATGGGGTACTTGCGGTTCAGCGGCACGATCTCGTCCCGCAAATCGTCCCGCACGGCATGGAGCGACACCGCGAGGTTGACCCCAAGCTCCGCCCCGCAGCGGTCCATCATCTGCACGACGCCTGAGGTGCTGAGCGTGATGCGGCGGCGGGACAGGCCGATC
>CAXSEX010000216.1:0-5395 GCA_964236415.1 uncultured Acetobacteraceae bacterium
AGCAGCAGGCGGCGGCCCAGCAAGCCTCGGGGCAGGAGGGTCTTGACGGGCCGGAGCAGGGGGCTGGGCAGGGCGGGGCCTCAGACGCCGGGCTTCAGCACGTAGCCGCGGCCACGCACCGTATGCAGGAAGCGCGGCTCGCGGGGGTCGGCCTCGATCTTGCGGCGCAGGCGGGTCACCTGCACGTCGATGGCCCGCTCGCCGGTTTCGTCCATGCCGAGCGTCTCGACGATCCAGTCGCGCGACAGCACCTCGCCGGGCTTGCGGGCGAGCGCCTGCAGCAGCGCCGCCTCGCCGCCGGTCAGGTGCACCACGCCCTCGGGGCCGCGCAGCTCGGCCCGTTCGGTGTCGAACAACAGGCGGCCAAGCGGAACCGGCTCGGCCGGGGAGGGCGGAACCACCCGGCGCAGCATCGCCCGCAGCCGCAGCACCAGCTCGTAAGGCTCGAACGGCTTGCCCAGGTAGTCGTCCGCGCCGGCCTCGAACCCGGCGATCCGGTCCTCCGGCGCGCCGCGGGCCGTCAGCAGCAGAATCGGCAGCCCGGCGCGGCCGGCGCGCAGGCTTTGGGTGAGCGACAGGCCGTTCTCCCCCGGCATCATCACGTCCAGCACCAGGACATCCGGCTGCATGAACCGCATCTGCTCCCGCGCCTCGGCGGCGTGGCCGGCGGTGGTCACGCGGAAGCCCTGCTCGGCCAGGTAGCGCGACAGCAGGGCGCGCAGCCGCGCATCGTCATCGACCACCAGGACATGCGTTTCCGTCACTGGCCGGCCTTGGGGCCGGCCTTGGGGCCGATCCGGGCGCCGCCGGGCCGGACCGTGGCTTCGGCTTGGTCGATGTAGGTGCGGGCGGCCGGCTCCATCACGCCGCGCATGACCCGGCGGAAGCCCTCGACCGCCGCGCCGCCGGCCTCGCGGTAGGCAACGGCCAGGCGCTCGCGCTGGCGCTCGAACAGGCGGCGCTCCAGCGCCTGCCCGGCGTCCGTGAGGCTGAGCAGCCGCTGCCGTCGGTCGTTGCGGCCCGGCAATTGCGCGACGTAGCCCTGCTCCATCAGCGCGGTCAGCACGCGGGCCAGGCTCTGCTTGGTGATGCGCAGGATCGCCAGCAGGTCGCCGACCGTCATGCCGGGGGTGCGCCCGATGAAGTGCAGCGCGCGGTGGTGGGCGCGGCCCAGGCCGAGCTCGTCGAGGATCACGTCCGCCGCGCCGGTGAAGTCGCGGTAGGCGAAGAACAGCATGTCCTGCGCCAGGCGCATCTGCTCCTCGCGCAGGAACAGCAGCGATCCGGCGGGGCCGCGGGGATCAAGGCCGCTGCTCACGGCAGATCGCGTCTCGGACATGGCAGGCATTCCTTGAAGCATACGACAGGTTTATTGACTTACCCGGGCCTGCATTATACCGTCGGCCCCACTGAAGCAACAATATTACCGTGGAGCCTGGACATGGCGCTCGTTCCATTCGATGACCGCGATGGGCTGATCTGGATGGACGGGGAGATGGTGCCCTGGCGCGATGCGAAGCTGCATGTGTTGTCGCATGGCCTGCATTATGCCAGCGGCGTGTTCGAGGGTGAACGGGCATATTCCGGCAACATCTTCAAGCTGCGCGAGCACACCGAGCGGCTGATCGCCTCCGGGCGCATCCTGGGCTTCGAGATCCCCTGGTCGGCCGAGCAGATCGACGCTGCCTGCCGCGAGGTGCTGGCGGCGAACAAGCTGACCGACGCCTATGTCCGCCCGATCGCCTGGCGCGGGACCGAGCAGTTGTCCGTGTCCGCCCAGCAGACCAAGATCCACCTGGCCATCGCCTGCTGGGCCTGGCCGAACCTGTTCGGCGCCGACCGCATGAAGGGCGTGCGGCTCGGCATGGCGCCGTGGAAGCGCCCGCACCCGGAAACCGCGCCGACCGCCAGCAAGGCCGCCGGGCTGTACATGATCGGCACGCTGTCCAAGCACGCGGCGGAGGCGGCGGGCTTCGACGACGCGCTGGTGCTCGATTGGCGCGGCCGGGTGTCGGAGGCGACGGGCGCCAACATCTTCTTCGTCATGGACGGGGAGATCCACACGCCGACGCCCGACTGCTTCCTGGACGGCATCACCCGGCGCACGGTGATGTCCATCGCCCGGCGAAACCAGATGAAGGTGATCGAGCGGGTCATCGAGCTGGAGGAGCTGCCGCGGGCCAGCGAGGTGTTCCTGTCCGGCACCGCGGCCGAGGTCACTCCGGTGCGGGAGATCGCCGGGCAGGTTTACACCCCGGGGCCCATCACGGAAGTGCTGCTGCGCGAGTATGACGGCCTCGTGCGGATGACCCCGGCCGAGGTGTCCAGCCGCGCGGCGTAGGCCAGCGGCGCCAGCAGCGCCAGCCAGGCCAGGCGGGCCTGGTAGCGGTCATGCGGGCCTGACAGCGCGCCGGTGGCGAAGGCATTGGCCAGCAGGGCCGTCAGCACCACCGCCGCCAGCCCGGCCAGCGCGCGTCGGGTCCGCCAGCAGCGCAGCATGACCGCCACCGTGCCGGCGGCGCCGACGGCGAGCAGCACGGCGTGCACGGCGAGGAACGGCGCCGCCGCGTCCCGAAACAGGCCGCGCGGCTGGGAGGCGGCCTGGTAGCGGGCGACCTCGGCTTCGGGAAGATACGGCCGCAGGCGCGGCAGCACGGCCACATCCAGGTGATCCGGAACCAGCGTGTCGCCGACCTGCACCCGGAGGAGCTGGCGCAGCGTGTTCGCCGCCGCCGCCCACAGCGTGTCAAGCGGGTAGGCGGCGATGATGGCCGGCACCAGCCGCGCCGCTTCCGGCGCGAATCGGGTGGGTCCGAAACCGTTCGCCCAGAGCGGCCCCTGCGGATGCCAAAGGAACTCGTCGCTGTCGGCGGACAGGCGGCCCTGCCAGGCGCAAAGGCGCAGCCTGGGATCGGGGCAGGCACGGTCGAGGTAGGCCCGGCCCGGCCCGTCCCCCACCAGCCGGGCGAGCGCGAACACCGAGCCGTAGGGCGAGATGCCCAGGGTCCGGTTGCCGACCGCGTTGGTCAGCAGCAGCATCGCGAGCGCCGCGGCCAGCGGCACGGCCGGACGCCAGTTCAGGTGCCAAAAGGACCGCCAGCCGCGGCGCCAACGCAGCAGCGCGAGCACCGCGATGCAGCCGGCTGCAAGGATCAGGTGCGCCAGGTGCGACGCGACCGCGACCGACCCGATCGCTGCGGCACCGGCAAGTTCGACCCGGGACAGCCGCTCCCCGCCGAATGCCAGGATGAACAGGCACAGCACGGCGACGGGCGTGAAGACATCGGGCATCAGCAAGGAGGTGAACCACGGCGCGGCGCTGCCGGCGGCGAGCACGGCGCAGAGCGCCAGGTGCAGCCAGGCCCGCCGCCCGCCCAGTGCCGCCTGCGTCAGCCAAAGTATCCAGGACACCAGCACGCCTTGCGCCGCAAGCGGCAGCCACAGCGTCGTGCGCCAGGATAGCGCCAGGAACGGCCCGTAGATCCACGGCTTGTCCCAGCCGATGCTCGGCTCCAGCCCCATTTCCAGCAGCGGGCCGGTGTCGCTGAACACCAAGGGATAGCCGTTGCGCAAGGCCGGCCACACCAGGAACAGGGCGCCGCAACCCACGGCGAGGGCCGGCGCCCACCGGGCACGCCGACCGTTGGCGGCGGCACGCTGTTGGCTGGGCGGCGTCACCGGCTTGTCATCTCTCATAACTTGAGACTCTGCCAAATGTTCCGCATCCGATCTAGGGGTCGGCCAGTAATCCTACGCCGGCACGAAAATCGCGCGGCCAATGATTTAGGAAACCTTGATGTCCGACATCCGATCAAACGACACGGCCCAGCCCGCGACCGGACTGGAACGGCGGGGCCTGCTGCGCGGCACCAGCTTCGGCGCCCTGGCCCTTGGCTCGCTGGCCATCACGGGCCTGGCGGTCACGAGCACGCCGGCTTACGCGGTGGGCAACAACGACGCCGCCATACTGAACTTCGCGCTCAACCTGGAATACCTGGAGGCCGAATTCTACCTCCGTGCCGCCATGGGCACGGGCCTCGCCGACGCGGACACCTACGGCCTTGGGGTCCAGGGCGGCGTCACGGGCGGCCGGGCGGTCAGCTTCGACACCCCCGCCATCCAGCAATACGCCCAAGAGATTGCGCAGGACGAGTTGAACCACGTCCGCTTCATCCGCAGCGTCCTCGCCAACAAGGCGGCTGCGGAGCCGGCCATCGACCTGACCAACAGCTTCAACACGCTGGCCCAAGCCGCCGGCCTGGGTGACAGCTTCGATCCGTTTGCCAGCGAAAACGCCTTCCTGCTCGGCTCCTTCATCTTCGAAGATGTCGGCGTCACCGCCTACGCCGGCGCCGCGCCGCTGGTGCACAACAAGACCGTGCTGTCGGCCGCGGCCGGCATCCTGGCGGTCGAGGCCTACCACGCCTCGGAGATTCGCGTCCTGCTGCTGCAGCGCGGCTTCGCGGATCAGGTGCAGAAGATCTCGGACCTGCGCGCCGCCCTGTCCGGCGCGGCCGACGACCAGGGCATCCTGCTCAATGGCGTCGCCAACATCGTGCCGACCGACAGCAACAGCCTCGTGTTCTCCCGCACGACGCGGCAGGTGCTCAACATCGTGTATGGCGCGCCCAACGCCACCTGCGGCCTGTTCTTCCCGGCCGGCCTGAACGGCGCCATCACCGCCTGACGCCGGCTTTTCCCCAAGGCAGCGGGCTGCCTTGGGGGGGGCGCGAGCAGAAAGTTCGCGCCCCGCCTAGCCAGCCCCAGCATCCCAGCGGGCCGCCGCCGCGTCGTCGGAGTCGCGGGCCTCCACCCAATGCGCGCCGCCATCGGCCAGCTCTTCCTGTTTCCAGAACGGCGCCCTGGTCTTCAGCCAATCAATCAGGAACGCCGTCGCGTCGAGCGCCGCCTGGCGGTGCGGGCTGGCGGTCAGCACCAGCACAATCGGCTCTCCCGGCAGCAGCCGCCCGTAGCGGTGGATCACGGTGCAGCCTTGCAGCGCCCACCGCGACTCCGCCTCGGCCGCGATGGCGGCGAGCGTGCGTTCGGTCATGCCGGGGTAGTGCTCCAAGGTCATGCTGCGGATCGGCTGGCCGCCCGCGCTGTCCCGCACCAAGCCGATGAAGCAGCCCACGCCGCCTACGTCCGCCCGTCCGGCCAGCAGCGCCGCCATTTCCGCGCCGGGGTCGAAGGCCTCCGCCTGGACGCGCACGCTGGGCATTAGCCGCCGGTCACCGGGGGGAAGAATGCGACCTCGTCCGCGTCCTGCACCGGGCTGCCGGGCGCCGCGAACTCCTGGTTGACCGCGGCGCGCACGGCGGCCGGGTGGGCGAAGGCTTGCGCGCCGGCATCGTCGCGCCCCTGCCGGCTGCGGGCGGCGGCTTCATGTCGCGAG
>CAXSEX010000216.1:5405-7841 GCA_964236415.1 uncultured Acetobacteraceae bacterium
CCTGCGCGCCGGCGTCATCGCGCGCCCGCAGCAGCGCGACCAGCCCGCCCACGGTCGCGACGCCCGGCGGCAGCGTCAGCGCCTCCTCCGTGCGGCCCATCCGTTCGCGCAGGGAGGCGAAGTAAAGGACGCGGGCCATCAGCGCGGCGTCGGCACGGTCTGGATGGTGCCGTTCGGGTTGATGATCGTGCTGGTGCCGTTGCCGTTCGGCACCATGATCGCGCCCGGCCCTTGCGGCGTCGTGAGCGAGCGGTAGCCGCTGGTGCCGCCGGTGTCCACTGCCGGGCCTTGCGGCGTGATCACGGTCTGGCCGGTCCGCCCCGTCCCGCCGGGAGCGGAGAAGGACGGCGCCGGGGGCAGGACGCCGGCTTGGGGCGCGGACTGCAGGCCCGGCTCGACCGAATCCGGCGGCGTCGAACTGCCCCGCGGCACGGGCCGCGGCTGGCGCCCGGCCGGCAGGCCCGGCCGGGCGCCCGGCACCGTCGTCTGCTGGTCGCCTCCGTTCCCTGGCTGCTGCTGCTGGACATCCGTAAGCGTCGGCTCGGGGGGGGGCGGGCCGGGCCAGACGTTGCCCGGCTCCGGCGTCAGCGGCGACACGTCAATGTCCCGCCCCAAGGAGCGGCGCACGTTCTCGCTGTCCGCCATCGGGCGGTTCGGGTTTACGCCCGGCAGGGTGAAGGTGTGGTCAAGAAACGTGCCGAACCCAGTGCAGCCGGGCAGGAGGGCAAGAAGACCAAGCGTGACGATTCGCCGCATATGGGTGAAGGCTCCTGTGGCGGCCATTGGGCCGGCAGAATTGTGCATGTGCAATGGGAGGTGGTGGCTGGTTGAACCCGGTTTCGTGGAAACCCAGGCCGCGTGCACGGGACCTGCGCGCATTCAGGGGCCTTGCGCGCCTTGCGGATGCGTCGCGTGCCGCAGGCCCGCCACGAGGTAATCCCAGCCGGTCCAGATCGTCAGCCCGGCCGCGACCCACAGCATCGCTTCCCCGATGGCGGCGATCGGCAGGAACTGCAGGTGCAGCAGCCGGGCCGACGAGTCGCCCGCCAGCAGGGTGCCGAGCGCGCCCATCTGGAAGCCGGTCTTCCACTTGGCCAGGCCGGTGACGGGCAGGCCCACCCGCAGCCCCGCCAGGTACTCGCGCAGCCCGCTGACCAGGATCTCGCGCAGCAGGATGACGATGGCGGGGTAGAGGCCCCAGGCCGACAGCCGCTCCTGCCCCGCCAGCAGCATCAGCGCGGCGCCGACCAGCAGCTTGTCGGCGATCGGGTCCAGCATGCGGCCGAGGTCCGACATCTGCCGCCGCCCGCGGGCGATCCGGCCGTCGAAGTAGTCGGTGATGGCGGCGGCGGAGAACACGACGCAGGCCACGAAGTCCGCCGTCGGCGTACGCACCGCCACGATGCCCACCAGCAGCGGGATCGCGGCGATCCGCGACAGGGTGAGCAGGTTGGGGAGGTCGGTCAGCATGCCCACGCACCTTAAAGCGGTTTCCCATCCGGGTCAGCCGGCCATTCGCGCGTGCGCCGCCCTCCCGTCAGTAAGTTGCGCGCCCGCCACTGATGTCAAAGGTGGCGCCGGTGCTGAAGGAGCAGTCTTCCGTCGCAAGCCAGCAGGCCAGGGCGGCGATCTCCTCCACGTTCACGAAGCGGCCCATCGGGATCTTGGACAGCATGTAGTCGATCTGCGCCGGCGACATCTGCTTGAACAGGTCGGTCTTGGCGGCGGCGGGGGTCACGCAGTTGACCAGCACGCCCTTGCCGGCCAGTTCCTTGCCCAGCGACTTGGTCAGCGCGATCATCCCGGCCTTGCTGGCGCTGTAGTGCGAGGCGTTGGGGTTGCCCTCCTTGCCCGCGACGGAAGCGATGTTGACCACCCGCCCGTAGCCGCGCGCCACCATGCCGGGGATGAGGGCCGAGCACGCAAGGAACGGCCCGACCAGGTTCACCTCGACCACCCGGCGCCATTCCTCCGCCGCCAGCTCCCAGGTGGCCGCATTGCCGCCGGTGATGCCGGCGTTGTTGACCAGGATATCGGCGGCGCCGTGTTGCGCCAGCGTGGCCTCGGCTGCGGCGCGCACCGCGGCCTGGTCCGTCAGCTCGACCGGGTGCGTGCTGACCACGCCTTGCGCCGCCAGCTCGCCCGCGGTCTGCGCCATCGCCGCCGCGTCCAGGTCCCAGATGGCGACCGCGGCGCCCGAAGCCAGCATGCGTTCCGCGATGGCGCGGCCGATGCCCCGCGCGCCGCCGGTGACCACGGCCGTGCGGCCCTTCAGATCAAGCTGGTTCACCCTGCCGTTCCCCCGTTTTGTTGTTGGCTCTGCGCTCATCACCCGGCATCCCGCGCGGCACCCGGGTGGAAATGCGCGTAGATGCGCCGCGCTGTCTCCGTGTTGATGCCGGGCGTCGCTTCCAGGTCCGCAAGCCCTGCCGCCTT
>CAXSEX010000217.1:0-7817 GCA_964236415.1 uncultured Acetobacteraceae bacterium
GCCAAACCTCGTTTATCGCCGGCCGATCCGCCGAATAGGGTTTGACTTCCCGCGGAGGCCCGTCCCATCCTCCCTGCTTCTCCGGGACCGCCCGCGACGGGTCGTTGGGCGCTGACATGGCCCGGGGTATAATGCACCGAGGTGCCGAGTTCTCATGATTTCCGCCCTGATGCCGACGTACAACCGTGCCGACCTCGCTTTCGAGCGGGGCGAAGGCGCCTGGCTGTATGCGGTGGACGGCCGACGATTCCTGGACTTCGGCGCCGGCATCGCGACCTCCTCCCTGGGGCACGGTCACCCGCACCTGGTGCAGGCCATCGCTGAGCAGGCCGGGCGGGTGATGCACACCAGCAACCTGTACCGCGTGCCGCAGGCCGAGCGGCTGGCCGCGCGCTACGTCGAGGCGTCGTTCGCCGACAGCGCGTTCTTCTGCAACTCGGGCGCCGAGGCGAACGAGGGCATGGTCAAGATGATGCGCAAGGCCATGTCGGAAACCGGCCGCGGCGAGCGTTACCGGGTCATCTGCTTCGACGGCGCGTTCCATGGCCGGACGCTGGCGATGCTGGCCGCCACGGGCAACAAGAAGTACCTGGCCGGCTTCGGGCCGGTGGTGGACGGCTTCGACCACGTGCCGTTCAACAACCTGAACGCGCTGCGCGACGCCATCGGGCCGGAAACGGCCGGCATCCTGGTGGAGCCGGTGCAGGGCGAGGGCGGCGTCCGCCCGGCGTCGCTCGACTTCCTGCGCGGCCTGCGCGCCGCCTGCGACGAGTTCGGGCTGATCCTCGGCATGGACGAGGTGCAGTGCGGCATGGGCCGCACCGGCAAGCTGTTCGCGCATGAGTGGGCGGGCATCGCGCCGGACGTGATGAGCATCGCCAAAGGCATCGCCGGCGGTTTCCCGATGGGCGCGATCCTGGCGACGGAAGCGGTCGCCAAGCACCTGGTGCCCGGCACCCACGGCACGACCTTTGGCGGCAACCCCCTGGCCTGCGCCGCCGCCAACGCGGTGCTGGACGTGATCTTGGCACCGGGGTTCCTGGCGGAGGTGGATCGCAAGGCCCGCAAGCTGTGGTTCGCGCTGGAGGCCGTGGTGGCGGAGTATCCGGCCGTGCTGGCGGAGGTGCGCGGCGCTGGGCTGATCCTGGGGCTGAAAGGCGTCGTGCCTAACACGGAGTTGCAGAACGCCTTCACAGCCGAGGGTTTGCTGACCGTCGCGGCGGGAGACAACGTGGTGCGTCTGGTGCCGCCGCTGGTGCTGACCGACGCGGATTGCGAGGCGGCGGTGGAGATGATCCGCCGCGCCGCGCGCCGCTGCCTGCCCACCCCCGTCTCGGTAGCCGCAAAGTGAGCGGGGCGCTCCGGCGCTCCGCCGACAGCGCGGGCGACCGTCGCGCCGGGGAGGGCCAGGAGCCGCCCCGCCACTTCCTCGACCTGCGCGATTTCGAAACGGCGACACTTCGCCACATGCTCGATATTGCGTCGGGCTACAAGGAGGCCGGCCGGGTGTCGTCGCGGCCGTTCGCCGGCAAGACGCTGGCGATGATCTTCGAGAAGCCCAGCACCCGCACGCGCGTCAGCTTCGAGGTGGCGATGCGGCAGTTGGGCGGCGATGCGATCACCCTGTCCACCAATGAGCTACAGATCGGACGCGGCGAGACGGTTGCCGATACCGCGCGGGCGCTGTCCCGCTATGTGGACGCGATCATGCTGCGTACCGCCAATGTGGCCAATCTGCACGAGATGGCGGCCCATGCGACGGTACCGGTGATCAACGGCCTGACCAACCGCAGCCATCCCTGCCAGCTTATGGCGGATGTGATGACGTTCGAGGAGCATCGCGGTCCCATTGCCGGCCAGGTCGTTGCATGGTGCGGCGACGGCAACAACGTCCTCAGCACTTGGATCGAAGCGGCGGTGCGCTTCGGGTTCGCCTTGCGAGTGGCGACACCTGACCTCCTGCGCCCTTCGCAGGCGCTGATCGACTGGGCACGCGCCGCGGGTGCACGCATTGACGTGTTTGCCGATCCGGCCGAGGCGGTTCGTGGCGCCCGCTGCGTGGTGACCGACGCTTGGGTGAGCATCGCGGACGATCCGAACGAGAGCCGGCACAACCTGCTGGCGCCATACTGCGTCACCCCGGCCCTGATGGCGCACGCGGCGCCGGACGCGATCTTCATGCATTGCCTGCCGGCCCACCGTGGCGAGGAGGTGACGGCGGAGGTGATCGACGGCCCGCAATCCGTGGTGTTCGACGGCGCCGAGAATCGGCTGCACGCGCAGAAGGGCGTGCTGGCCTGGGCGCTGGGAGCGGCGCGTTGACCGAGGAGATCGCTTCCACGCCGGGCTGGGTGGAGCAGCGCCTGGACGAGGCGTTCGCTGGCTTGCCGGCCAGCGCCGGCCCGGCACGGAATGCCTATGGCGCCTGCTTGGGCCGCCGCAAGGCGCCGGCCGCCCCGTCGGACATGCTGGGCGCCGAGTTCAACGGCTGCCGGACTGCGCTGCGCCACGCGCTCACGGAACTCGGGCTGGACGGCGGCACGCTGGCGCAGCTTGACCGGCGGCTTGAGGCGCTCGAAGCGGAGATCGCCGAGGACAGCTGACACCGTGCGGCGCGGACCGGGACCGCAGCCAGCATGAGCACGACGCGGATGCCCTGGTGGGCCTGGTTCTGGCCGCTCGCCGCGTGGGCGGCGCTGGCCGGGGCGGGGGTCGTGGGGCTGGGCGCCTGGCTCGCCAGCGCCGCCGCCGTGGCGCTGATCGCGACCGTGTTCGCCGCCGTTTACCATGCCGAGCTGGTGGCGCACCGGGTCGGCGAGCCGTTCGGCACCTTGGTGCTGGCCGTCGCCGTCACGGTGATCGAGGTGGCGCTGGTGGTGTCCGTGATGCTGGGCGGCGGACCCGAAAAGGCGGCGCTGGCGCGGGACACGGTGTTCGCGGCGGTGATCCTGGTGTGCAACGGCGTTGTGGGCATGTGCCTGCTGGCCGGCGGCGTGCAGCACCGGGCGCAGGGGTTCCAGTTGCAGGGCGCGAGCGGCGCGCTTGCGGTGCTGACGGCGCTGACCACGCTGACGCTGGTGCTGCCCAACTTCACCACGACCACGCCGGGTCCGGTGTTCACCCCATCGCAGCTTGCCTTCGTGGGCGTCGTGTCGCTGGTGCTGTATGGCGTGTTCGTGTTCGTGCAGACGGTCCGGCACCCCGATGACTTCTTGGAGGACGGGGCGGAGGACGCGCACGAAGCGCCGCCCTCGACCCGGGCGGCCCTGGTGAGTGCTGCCCTGCTGGTCGCGGCGCTTGCGGCCGTGGTGGGGTTGGCGAAGTCGCTGTCCCCTGCCATAGAGGCCGGGCTTGCTTGGGCGGGCGCGCCGAAATCGGTGATCGGCGTGGTGATCGCGGCGCTGGTGCTGCTGCCGGAGGCTTTGGCCGCCCTGCGCGCGGCCCGGGCCAACCGGTTGCAGACCAGCCTCAACCTCGCCCTCGGCTCGGCGCTCGCCAGCATCGGGCTGACGATCCCGGCAGTCGCCGCGGTGTCGGTCGTGCTGGGCACGCCGCTGACCCTGGGACTTGGCGAAAAGGAAGAGGTGCTGCTGGCGCTGACGCTGCTGGTCAGCGTCCTGACGCTCGGGACCGGGCGCACGACGGTGCTGCAAGGGGCGGTCCACCTGGTGATCCTGGCGGTGTTCCTGTTCCTGGCGGTGGTGCCGTGACGAGCCTCTCGGCTTCTGTCCAGGTCGGCTCGCTGTGGCCCGGGTGTGCGTGCAGCCGCGTCTCGGTGAAGCCCAGCCGGGCGAACAGGCGCCGGTTGCCGGGCAGGGCCAGCCGCACGCCGAGGTGCAGCCGCGGCAGGCCACGCCGCCGCGCTTCGGCCTCCGCGGTATGCACGAGTTCGGTGGCAAGCCCCTGGCCCCGGCAATGCGGCGCGGTGGCGAGCCGGCCGAGGTAAAGGCCGCCGTCCTTTTCCGACCACAGCACGGCGGCGACGAGTTCGGCCTGCATGACCACCGCGCCGCCGCCTGCGGCCAGATGCGCCAGGATGCTCGCCTCGGTTTCCCGCAGCGCGCTGGGCGGGGGGTCGAGCGGCTCCGGAATTGCACCAAAGGCGGCGCGGATCAGCCCGGCCACCGCTGCGGCATCGCTGGCCCTAATCGCCCGGCTCGCCATGACTCCTCCCCCAAAACATGGCCCACGTCGCATCCCTGGCCCATAGCAGGTTCACGGGGGCCGGGCCGATCCCTATGTAGGGCGCATGACATCGACTCCTGCTTTCCTGGACAGCGCCCGCCCGGACGTGCCCGACATCGTGGTGCCCCGCGGCGTCACCCCCTTCCACCTGTCGGGCCAGCCGGTCCGCGGGCGACTCGTGCGGCTCGGCCCGCTGGCCGACGCGCTGCTCACCCGGCACGAAAACCACGATGCCGTCACCGCGCTGTCGGGCCAAGCCCTGGCGCTCGCGGCGGCGCTGGCGACGGCGCTGAAATTCCAGGGCAGCTTCAGCCTGCAAGCCAAGGGGGACGGCGCGGTGCCGATGCTGCTGGCCGACTGCACCGAATCCGGCGCGTTGCGCGGCTATGCGCGGGCCGAGCCGGACCGGCTCGCCGCCTTGCTGGCCAGCGACCCCGCGCCCTCCGCCGCGGCCCTGCTCGGCCAAGGCTACCTGGCGTTCAGCGTGGACCAAGGCCCTGACCGCGAGCGGCACCAAGGCATCGTCGCCATCGAGGGCGACAGCCTCGCCGACATGGCGCTGCATTACTTCGAGACCAGCGAGCAGATCCTGTGCAGCGTCCGCCTCGCCTGCGCCCGGACGGAGGCGGGCTGGCGGGCCGGCGCGCTGATCCTGGAGCGCGTCCCTGGGGAAGGCGGCATCAACCCGGACCTGGACGCCGAGGCGCAGGCCGAAAGCTGGCGGACCGCGACCGCGCTCGCCGCGACGCTGAAGGAAGAGGAACTGCTGGATGACGGCATCCCGCCGGAGCGGCTGCTTTACCTGCTGTTCGGCGCCGCCGGCGTTTCGGCCGACCGCAACCGCGCCCTGGCCTATGGCTGCCGCTGCTCCCGCGCCCGGCTGTCCGGTATCCTGGAAACGTTCCCGCCAGACGACCTGGACCATATGTCGGTCGGCGGCGATATCGTGATGACCTGCGAGTTCTGCAACCTGGATTTCCGCTTCGACCGCGGCGAGGTGCACGGCAAAGGCGGTGATGGCCGGCCCAACTAAACTGCCGCGGCGCATGGCCCTGCTGCTGCCCTGGGCCGTGACGGCATGTGGCGGGGATGCGCCGCCGCGCGCCATGCCGCCCCTGCGCTACGACTACCTGGCGCTGCTGCGGCTGAACGTGGCGACGGTCGATGTGGGCGACGCCCCGCCGCCCAGCCCGGTCGAGGCGCTGTCCCCGGCGCCGGTGGGCGCGACGCTGCGGCAGATGGCGCTGGACCGGCTGGCAGCCGGCGGCACCGCGGGCCGGGCGGTCTTCACCATGGACGCGGCGCGGGTTGACCAAAGCTCCGGCCACCTGAACGGGCTGATGGCCGTGCGCCTGGAAGTTCTCACGCCCGACGGTGCCCGGGCGGGTTTTGCGGAGGCGCGGGTGTCCCGGTCATCCGTCACGGACGGCGACCTGCGCGAGGCGCTTTACGACCTGACCCGGCTGATGATGGACGACATGAACGTGGAGCTTGAGTTCGAGATCCGCCGCTCGCTGCGCGACTGGCTGCAAGACCCGACCGCTGCCCCGCCGCCGGCGCCGGTGGAGCAGCAGGACCTTCCGTCGCCCTGATACGGACGGCTTGGTTGAATAAACTGTCATCCGCCGATGGGTTGCACCCATCCTACGGCATAGGTCAAACCCATCAGCAACCGCACGCAAATCGATCAATGGTGCCGCCCGTATGAAACTGGTCAACCGCCCAAGTAGGCCGCGGCGACGGCCGGGTTGCTGGCGACCTCCGCCGCCGGGCCGGACAGGACGATGCGCCCGGTTTCCAACACGTAGGCGTGGTCCGCCACGTCGAGCGCCGCGGAAGCGTTCTGCTCCACCAGCAGGATCGTCGTGCCCTCCGCCTTCAGCGCCGCGATGATCGCGAAAATTTCCTCCACGAACAGCGGCGCCAGGCCCATGCTCGGCTCATCCAGCAAAAGCAGGCGCGGGGCGCCCATCAGCGCCCGGCCGATGGCCAGCATCTGCTGCTCGCCGCCCGACATGGAGCCGGCAAGCTGGTGCAGCCGTTCCCGCAGCCGGGGAAAGCGGGCCAGCACGTCGTCCTGCCGCCGGGCCACCTCGCCGCGGCCCCGCACCAGGTAGGCGCCGAGCGCGAGGTTCTCCGCAACCGTCAGCTCGGCAAAGCATTGCCGGCCTTCCGGCACCTGGCGCAGCCCGGCGGCGGCGATCCGGTGCGCGGCCTGGCCGGTGATGTCGGCTCCAGCGAAGCGGACCCGTCCGGCGCGCGGGCGCACCAGGCCGGAGATGGCGCGCATCGCCGTCGTCTTGCCGGCGCCGTTCGCCCCGATCAGGCAGACGACCTGGCCTTCCCCCACGGCCATCGAAACGCCGTGCAGCGCCACCGTGCGGCCATAGGCCACCTCAAGCCCGTCGATCTCAAGGCCGCTCATCCGGCGCCGCGCACCCCGGCCTTGGCGCCGGCCGCGAGGCGTGCGGCGACCTTGTGGCCGAGGTACGCCTCGATCACCGCAGGCTCCTGCCGGACGGCCTGCGGCGTTCCTTCGTAGATGCGCTTGCCGAAGTTCAGCACGGTCACGGTGTCGGAGATGTCCATGACGAAGCCCATGTCATGCTCCACCAGCAGCACCGTGGCGCCGAACCCGCTGAGCCGGCGGACCAGGGTTGCGAGGGCCTCGGTTTCCGCCGGGTTCATGCCGGCGGCTGGCTCGTCCAGCAGGATCAGGCGCGGCTCGGGCGCCATGGCGCGGGCGATCTCCAGGCGGCGCTGGTCGCCGTAGGACAGCGCCTGCGCCCGCTGTCCGGCCTTGTCGGCGAGGCCCACGAGATCGAGCGCCACACGCGCCCGGGCCACGGCGCGACGCTCCTCCGCCCGGAAGCGCGGCAAGCGCAGCACCACGCCGGTCAGGCCCACGGCCAGCCGGGCGTGCAGGCCGGTCAGCACGTTCTCCAGAACGGTCATGGCAGTGAACACGCGGATGTTCTGGAAGGTGCGGGCGAGGCCGAGCGCCGCGCGGCGGTCGGCGGGCAACCCGGTCACGTCCTGCCCGGCAAAGCGGATGCGCCCGGCGCTGGGCGGCACGAGGCCGGACACCAGGTTGAACAGCGTGGTCTTGCCGGCGCCGTTCGGCCCGATCACGGCGTGCACGCCGCCGGGCATCACCTGCATATCGACGCCGTCCAGCGCGACCAGCCCGGCGTAGCGCCGGGTCAGGCCGCTGATGTCAAGCAATGGGAGTTCCAGCAACGGGGTCATGCGGCGGTGCGGGCGCCGATCCGCTTCATGCGCACCGCCAGCAGGCCGTTGGGCAGGAACAGCACGGCGAGCACGATGATCACGCCGTTCAGCACCAGCCGGATGTCGCTGACCCCGCGCAGCAACTCGGGCAGCAGGGTCAGCACCCAGGCGCCCACGACCGGAGCGAGCGGCGTGCCGATGCCGCCCAGCAGCGCGTAGGACAGGATGGTGACCGCAGGCTCGAACCCGTACTCGTTGGGGCCGATGAAGCTCGACACGTGGGCGGACAGGCAGCCGGCGAGGCCGGCCAGCGCGGCGGACGCGACCAGCGCGCCCATCTTGTAGCGCCGGACCGGCACGCCCATGACCTCGGCGGCGGTCTCGTCCTCCCGCATCGCCTC
>CAXSEX010000218.1:0-7815 GCA_964236415.1 uncultured Acetobacteraceae bacterium
ACGTAAAACTGTCGTAATTGTCTAAAAGAAAGAGTCGCCGGGTCGGGGCGAACTCGTTTGCCTGCCATTCAGGCAACGCCTGCCGGCTCGCTGAGGCGATGGCGCCGCGAAGCGGCCGGTCGGCCAGCAAGCCTTCGGATGTAGTGGTCATGTTGCAGTCTCCGCCAGGTAGCTCATTCCCTTGTTGAACGACGACAGATTGCCTGCCTTGTTTTCCAGCACGCGCTTAAGGCTCATGCTTTCCGCGCCGTAATCCTCGATCTGCAACTTGCCGTGCCGTGGCACCGCGTCTTTTTCGAAAAACACGATGCGGTGCGCAATGAAGCCGCGGGCTTTCGGATTGCTGAAAGCGTAGTCGCACGGCATGAGGACCAGCAGGCTCCGCTGCGTCCAGTTCGAGCGGATGTAGCGATGCTCGAATTCCAGGATCGTGTATTTCCCGAGGTCATGCTTGGTGGTCGTCACCTCGAATTTCTGGCCGTATTCATCCTTGAACTGGCCTTTGTTCGCGTCCGCCTCGCCATCAGGTTTCAGGAAATAGCCCCACTCGCCGAGGTTGCGGACATCGCCAAGATACTCGGTGGCGAGCGCAGGCGGCGCATCGACGTAGATGGCGCTGGTCTGAATTTCGAACCGGCCCTGCACGGCGCGGTCATGGCCTGCCCTGCGCTCCAGCGCGCCCTTCAGCGACCGGATCTCGGCGGTGTGCACCCAATGGATGCCCTGCATCAGCATCGTCGTGCGGCGCTCCGGGCCGATGAAGCTGAGCCAATGGAAGTAAACGCCGGGCTCGTCGGATCCGAGATAGCTGGGCGGGAACAGCAGGGCCGGGTAGCACTGGAAGTACTCGCCGTACTTGTAGCCGCAGTGCCACTCGACGCCGCCGAAGCTCGGCGTCTCGATGGGGCGGGCATGGTAGAACAGGTCGTGCTGGTAGCCCGACGCCGTGCCGCGCCAGGTGTTGTCGTCCATCTGCTCGATCATGCGGCTGTAGAGCGTCCACTCATCCAGGTTGCGCAGGTCGCGGACGTAGTCGGACGCATCCTTCATCTCGGTCGCGATGTAAGTGGACGTGGCGAAGGTGTTGCTTTCCATGGCGGTCTAAACTCCGTGCTCAGTTGGCGGCGATGACTGGGAAGCTCAGGCCCTCCTGCCGTCGCTCCGCCTTCGCCACGCGCAGCCCCTCGTTGCGCCCGTTGGTTGGCGCGACCTGGTCCGCGTCGATCAGCACGTCGAGGATGAACGGCCCCGGTGCGGCGAGTGCCCGGGCCAGGCCGGCTTCCAGATCGTCCTCGCTTTCCACGCGCAGGCCCTCGGCACCCATGGCGCGAGCCAGCATGGCAAAGTCGGTGGGCGGGAAGGTGGCGTCGGCGCAGCCCGCCATGTCGAGCGCGGCCATGCCCTGGTAGCACATGTTGTAACGGCCATCGTTCAGGATAATCCAGACCGCCGGCAAGCCCTGCTTGGCCGCGGTGTTGACCTCCATGTTCATCAGCATCGCGCCGTCGCCGACGATGGCCACCGCCTTGCCGCCGCGGCCCAGCGCCGCCCCCAGCACGCCCGTCGCCGCGTGACCCATGGAGCCGACGTTGGTGCTGACGCGATACCGCCCCGGCTGTGCGAAGCGCAGGTAGTTCGTCGCCCAGGTGAAGGAGTTGCCGGACTCGGCCAGCACCACGGCGTCCGAGCCGTCCACGACCACGCGCTGGACCGCCGACATCAGCGCGTGCGGGCGCACCCGGCCCGCGCCGCCCGGCGCCGGATGGCTGGGGTGCGGGCGCGGCAGCGATGGCGCGGCTGCCTGCGCAGCCGCGACCGGCCAGGCGGCGAGCAGTTCGGACAGGAAATCGCCGACATCGGCCTGCACGCCATAGGTCTCGACGTGCGGATAGGCGACGCCGGGCACAGCGGGGTCGATATCGACGTGGATGAAGCCGCCCTCTGGCACCAGGCCCGGGTTCCAGAACGAGGTCGGCTCGCCGAGCCGTGTCCCCAGCACCAGCACCCGGCGCGGCGCATGGTCCCGCATGTAGGCGACAGCCGCGGCGGTGTGCCCCCCATGCCAGTCACGCCGACGAACAGCGGATGGTCCTCGGGGAACACGCCCTTGGCGCGCGGCGAGCACATCACCGGCGCGCCGGCGCGCTCGGCCAGGGCACGGATGGCCGGCGCCGCGTCCCGCGCGCCGAAGCCCGCCCAGATGGCAAACGGCTCGGCAGCGAGCAGCTTGGCGCAATGCGCCACCGCCGCGCGGTTCACGCCGGGGCGCGTGGAAGCGCCCGGCGCAGACGGCGCCGTCTGCGTGTGGAGCTTTGGCAACGGCCTGGGTAGCATCGCCCCCTGCACCGCGTTGGGGATGCTGATGTGCGCGACATAAGCGCCAGGCCGTTGCAGCCCGGCCGCCAGGCGGCGCAGCACCTGCGGCAACTGCTCCGGCGTTTCCAGGATGACGGCGTCGTCGAACCAGGCGCCCGCCTCGAAGATCCCGCTTGCCGGCATGGTGTAGCTGCTGGTTTCCTGGATGCCGCCGCGGCCCCGCTGCGGTGCGGACGCATAAGCGGAAACGAGAATCAGCTTCGCGCCTTCCGTGCGTGCCGCGAGCGTGCCGGTCAGGACGTTGGTGATGCCGGGTCCGGTGGTCGTGAACACCACGACCGGGCGGTTGCTGGCGAAATGCGCCTCCGTCGCGGCAAACGCGGCGCCGCTCTCGTGACGGAAGTGCAGCACGTCCAGGTGCTTCGAGAACGCCGCCCAGAGCAGCGCCTGCGCGCCGCCGCAAACACCCAGGGCATGAACCACGCCCAGGTCGCGGAGCGACGACGCGAGGCCCTCCGCAACGGTCGACGGGCTGGACGCCATTGGCGGGGGGGCGGGCATGTCGTCCGTTCCCGGGACGTCACGCGCCAGGACATCGCCGCCGAACTCCTTAAGGCTCTCAGCCGTCATATCCAGACTCTCCTGATCCGCCCGGCGCCGGGGCACGCGGGCTTGAATGTCTTGAAATCGCCCGACCCGGCGGCCAAGGCCGCCCGGCCGTGCAGGTGGGAAACAGTGATGCCGGACAGCGCGATGCGTGTTGCTGTCCGTGGCATGCTGGTCCTCGTTGTCTTTGCGCCACCGCAGCCGGTGGTGGCGGCCCGAAGGCCGCCACCGCGCCAAACCCCTACGGGCCGGCCCGCCGCGGTCGAACGGGCCGCGGTTAGGCTGTAAGCGTGCTCCTGGCCGTCTGAGCGACGATGGCCTGGCCCAGCGCCGTGGGGTCGAAGTAGGGGTCGAGGAACAGCGACCCGTGCTCCACCTGTGGGTCCTGTCCGACGATGCCCGGGTTGTAGGCCGGCGTCGTGCTGATGCCGGGGGTGCTCACGAGAACCGGCTGGGTGGTGTTGGTGAAACCGTAGTTGGCTGGCGTGGCGGAGATGTTGTCGAACAATGTCTTGAGGTCCAACGTCTTCACGTCGAGGCCGGTCTGGCCCTTGAACGTGTCAAGCCCGCCCGCAAGCTGGGTGTTGAAGTCGTTGACGAGACCTTGGAACCCCGCCTGCGTGGCGCCCGTCGCCGCCAGGAAGTCCGGGTTGCTGAACAGCGGCGCCAACGTGACGTCCGCCAGGTTGGACACCAGGAAGTGCTTGGCGCCCATGTCGGCCAACTGGCCCAGGCCGGAGATGATCGCGTTCACGCTGTCGGTCACGCCCTGCTCCGGGCTTTCCGTGCTCGGCAGCGAGATGTCGTTGCCGCCGAACGTCACCGAAACCAGGTCGTTGGAGCTGAAGGACCCGTCCTGCTTCTCGAACTGCTGGATTTGCCCGGCAAAAGTGTCGAGAGGTGTCTTGCTTGCGTTAGGGTCGAACATGTTGGGCTCGCTGAGGTCCCGTGCCGTCGCGCTTTCGTAGGCGAAGTTCTCCTGCTGCGAAGGAGCCGTCGCGCCAAGCATCTGGGCGAGGTCGGTGGTCCACTGCGGCCCGTCCGAGAAGTTCCCGGTGGTCGAGTAGGGCGCCGCCGCGGTGCCGGGCGTCTGGTTGAGCGACTTCTCAAGCGCCGACGTGTTGCCGTTGTCGGCCAGCCGGTCGCCGAACACGACGAGCTTGGACACGGTGTAGCTCCCGTTGTCTCCGGCCGGCAGGACGAGCGGGTCGGACGGCGCCGGGGCGTAGCCGCCGAAGTACGGGGCGTAGGTGTCGGCGTAGGGGTTGGTGGCGAGCACGGGCGGCGCCACCGGATCGGTCGCCCCGGGAAGGGCGGGGGCGAAGCTGGCGCCGATGGGCAGGGTGGGCAGGTCGGTCGATGTGTTGACGCCCGACGTGCTGCTGCCGGTGACGCCGGACCCGGTCGTGTCCTCGCCATGCGGCGCGGGCGTGGTCGTGCCAGCGGTCGCGTCAGGCACGGTTGGAGTTGCCGAACCAGATGTGTCGGTTCCCGTGCTGCCGTCGGTGATGAGGCCGGCGGCGGCGGCTGCTGCTGCGAGCGACGCGACGGGGACGTTCCCGGGAACGTTCGGCACGCTGTTGGACGCCTTGAACGTGGGGCTGGCGATCTCGGCCGCATACTGCTGCGTGGGATCGCCGCCGGCCGCGACCACGGCCGCATACTGCGGCGGGGTCAGCACGGGCGGCTGCTTCTGCATCACGGTGACGCTGTCCACCGTCGAGCCGTCGTTGGTCAGCCCGTACACGTCATTCCGGGCGGCATCCACGGCGTAAAGCTTGCCATCGGAGCCGGTGGTGATGTCGTTCAGGTTGCTTTCGGTGTTGTACAGCGTCGTCGCGCCGTCTGGGCCGTTCGCTTCCGCATAGGTCAACGAGTTGAACTGCGGGGTCACGGTGGCCTGGGACGGGTCGGCGCCGAACAGCCCATCGACCTTGAGCACGCCTTGAAGCTCGTCGGCGAGCGGGCCCACGGCGACCGCGGTTTCGGGCGCCAATCCACCGCCCGCGGCGATGTACACCGTGCCGTCCGGGGAAATGGTCATCCCGTTCATGCCGATGGAGATGACGCGGTCCTGGCCGGTGGTCGGGTTGAACTCGCGGAACGAGGACAGGCCCGTGAGCACGGTCTGCTGGGCGCCGGTGGTGAGGTCCACGCTGGTGATGGAGCCGGTGGCGCCGCCGCGCTCGCTGACCAGGCCGGGGATGAACGGGATCACCGGGGCGGTGTCGGCGCCGGGGTCGCCATTGGGCGTGCCGGTGCCCTGCTCAAGCACGTACAGCTTGCCGTCGGGGCCGAACGCCATGCCGCGCGGGCCGTTGAGGCCGCTGGCGATGACCGTGTTGCTCCACGCGCCGGTGGTCGGGTCTTGCTTGTAGTCCAGGACTTCGCCGGTGCCGGGCGAGGTGGCGGTGGCGGGTCCCTGGTTGTCGATGGCGACATACACGTCGCCCGTCTGCTGGTTCACCGTCACGTAGTTGCCGAGGTGCAGCTCAGGCCCCGAGATCGTGGTGCGGGTGCCGTCGGCCTTCACCTGGATCAGGGTGCTGGGCGGCAGGTCCGCCGGCGCGACGGTCGGGTCGTAGATGGCGTTGGAATTGTTGTACTCCAGCACGAACATGTCGCCGGTGGTGTTGTTGAAGGCAAGCCCGTTGATCTCGCTGAAGCCGCTGGCGTAAACCTGGGGCACCCCGCTTGGCGTCGTGCCGTCAAAGCCCGTCGTCGCCGTCGGATCGGAGATGCGGTAGATGCTGGCATAGCCCGTCGGGTAGGGAATGCCGTTCAACTCGCTGACGTAAAGCGCACCGTCCGGGCCGGTGGTGATGGCGGTCGGCACCGGCTCCATCTGCCGGGTGAAGAAGCCGAGGTTGCCCGTCGAATACTGCGGCGGAAGGGTGGACTGGTCGCCCGTCACGCCGCTGGTGCTGGCGCCCACGGACGTGCTGCCGCTGCCGCCGCCGCCTACTGCGGCGCCGGAGGTACTGGTTTGATCAAGGGAAGTCGTGGTTCCACTCATACTGAAACTCCAGAAACATAAGATGCTTGAAACAGCATCATTACAACCGCTCAACCTGAAAGTTGTGCGGTTGACTTTATCGGCACGGCCTTAATTGGGCCATGCGACGATGATACGTGAGTTGTTGGCGCAACCCAATCCCGTAAGTGCAATGCGGGATCACGATTTCCACTAACTTTGGCTGGGATTCGGCCTGCCCAACATTAAAGCTAGGAAAAACATTTGATATTGTGTGTATTTGCCTTTGATAATATCTGTCAAATCATTTGTTATATTTGACCGGCTGTCTCCTCACCCCTGAGCACAGATCGGGACAAGTTTTCATGAGCAGCTGGGACCTGGGGGTCGCTCCGCCGCACGGCCTGGCAGACGGCCTGATCACGGCAGCAAAGGATGCTGCCGACAACAGGGCCAACCCGGTGAAGCCGTATCGATGAATTGATTGCGCCGCGTCCAATGCGGCCGGCTGGCCGACTAAGCCGCCTCGCGCCGACTTATGGCGTCGCACACCGCGGGCACGCCAGCCTTTCTGACAGCCCCATGCCTAAGCTTCGAACTGCTGCTGTATCCAGCCCCACGCAGCGTCAAGGTCGCCGAAGATCGGCGCGACCACATGGGCGCACGGCCCAAACCCTGCTTCCAGGAACCAAGCCCCGACCAACCCGGCGTGCGACATGTCGTCGAGGCGCACAAGCACCGCCACCAATCGGCCGTCGGCCAGCACCAGTTGGCCGTCTTGGTCACCGCTGCCGGTATGCACGGGCACTGGGCGGAGCAGCAGTTCTACCGGCATGCCATCATCGGCTCCCTTCCGCCCTCAGCCCCTACGCGGCCGCGGGCACCGCCCGTTGATGCAGGTAGTCCGGGTCGAAGGCCGCCGCGTGCCTCAGCCCGTCCCAATCCAGCACCGCCAAGATCCTTCCGCGCGACTCAACCAGTTTCTTGGCGCGCAGTTCCTGCAGCACCCGGTTGACGTGCACGACCGACAAGCCGGTAGCATCGGCCAGTTCAATGGCCGTGATGGGCAGGCCGAACGCCTGATCCTTGAGACCCACAGCTTGCAGCCGCGTCACCACCTCGCAGAGCAGGTGGGCGGTGCGGGCGAGGGCCGGGCGTCGGCTGATATTGACCACCCACTCGCGGAAGACCGCTGCGTCCACCAAGGTGTCCTGCCACAGCAGACGGCCCAGCCCTGGGTGATGCTCGATCCAGCCAAGCACTGTCGCATGGGCGATAGGTGCGACTTCAACCGGCGTGAGCGTCCCGATGTCGTGGTCCAGCCTGCCCAGCAACAGGCCGCTGAGGTCGAGGATATCGCCTGGGAAATGAAAGCTCATGATCTGCCGCTGCCCGTCCTGCATCGTCCTATAGCGGCACACCATGCCACTCAGCAACAGCAGGCAATGCGATGATCGCTGGCCGTCCCGTTCCAAATCCCGGTCAGCACAAACCTGCCAGACGTCGATGGGAAGGTTTTCGAGAATCTGTCTCTCTTTACTAGACAGCCTACCGAACTGTTCCAGCTTCCGTATTAGAAGTTCGATCGTGCCTGACACTTGATCTCTGCGCCTTCTACCTTGGTCGTGCTCTCATCTGAGGTGAGGGCAAGGCTAGAGTTGTCAAATGTACAATTTTGGTCGAGGATGCACTTCTCACGGTTGACCTTTTGATGCAATGCATCAAGCTGGGCCGCTTATTTCAGCAGCCCTCGATGAGACGACCGGGTACTGACCGGAACCGGGCTGGGCTGCGTCCGCAAACCCGTCAGCCGAGGCATTCATGCGACTTCTGGAGCTGGCCGTCGAGGCCGATTTGTGGATTTCGCACTATTTTTTGGACCAGGGAATGTTTGCTTGACGGCGTGCGTCCGCCACCCG